>JAGDMJ010000161.1 GCA_017860555.1 Bacteroidota bacterium | reverse complement strand
GAAGAACAGCGTGCTGTCCAGCGACCCTGTGCTCAGCACGAAATACGCGGCATCCCTGCCAAAGAATCCCGAGAGGTAGAATGTCGTGTCGACCCCGTTGGCCACGCCACTCCATTTCAGCGCGACAAGATCACCGAAGAAGTCCTGCCCCTGCACCACGCGGTACACTCCCTCCATCGCGGCACGGGTCGCGGGTTTGAACGGCTTCGTATCGCCCAGGAACAGGCTCGCTGTGCTGTCAGGACCGACGACCGGCGTGTCCTTCCGGCAGGAGAGGCTAACCAGCGCGGCCAGCAGCAACGCTACTGCAACAAGGGACCTCATAGGATAAACCCGATGATGATTTCAGGATAGAAGAGATATTGATTAAAGGTGGAAAAGAGTGCCCAGGTCATCCAGTGAAACTTTGTGAGCGTCGCTCGGAAACCAAGCGTGAGCTGTGTCTGCTTCCAGAAGGTCTGCTCCATCGCAACCATGAACGAGCCCCCGACCAGTTTGTTCTTGTCGGTGGCAATCTCGTTCTCTCCCACACTCGAGGCGTGATAGAGATCGAGGATGGCTTCGGCTTTGCCGATGAGACGCACTTTTCCCAGGTTGTAGCCCACCGTGACGCTGGGATAATTGAACCAGCCATGCGCCTTGCTGTCGAAGGCATCCACCACCTCCAGGAAACCGAACCAGTAGGCTACGTCATAGCCCGCACCGACGGCGAAGTCTCCGAAGGAATGGTTCCAGCGCGCCCCGACGGAGAAGTGGTTCTGAATGACCTGGGAAAGGGCTCTGCCATCCAGAGACCAGTGCGGCGAAAGGCCGTAGAGCGCGTGCAGGTCAAATGCCGGTGCCCGGACCCAGACCTCTTCCGTCAGCTCCTTCGGCGGCGTTATCTGGATCAAGCCGACCGACACCTGGAATTGTTGCTCCGGTGGCGGAGAGGGATAATAGATCGATGGGAAATTCGCTTGTTGAGTCCAAGCAAGGGACGGAAGCAACAGGATGCTCATGACGAGAACCAGAAGCCCCCGCCACTGTTTTCCGCGTAAGATGGAAAAGACGTGTGACATGATCCCTGTCCGGAGTGAGCGATATATGGACCCGATCCTCTGGCAAGCGCCTCTCACCTGGAGTGAATTCCGAGGCATGGAGAACCCTGACACGAAGTATACCAAAGTCACTGGTTGTTTACAAGCTCTTTCGTGCAGCTGTCCGGAGTGTGTAAGCCAGAAGGCACTTATTGTCCTATCAATAATGATGCCATGATATTCCACATTGAAGAGCTAAAAAGACTCAAACAGAAATGGAGTTTTGGTCGAATGAGGGGAGTCCTGCGAAACCGGCTGATGTGACTGGGTCGGCATTAAGACTACGGGTCATCATTTAGTCCTTTGGTGCATTTCAGAAGGTTCTCATGGCATGAAAAAGGGAGCTGCAGGCCGCTCTGGACGGGGGTCATTTGTGAAGGCACCTGGTCCGACTTTTTACAGCGTGCCGCTCGGAGCCGGTTCAACATTTCCGACGCCCGCTCCTGAGGCGAGCCTCGCGATCTCCTCCGCCTCCTTCTGCTCTCCCCGTTTCCCCAGGACCCACATCATCCCCCCGAAGAAGATCAGGATACCCGCCATGACGCCGACAGCGATCATTTCGGAACCCGAAAGCCCGGTCAGAAATGCCGCCGATACGAGGATGCCCATGAACATGATCGTCCGCCCGACAAGTGGAAGCGTCGAAACCTGCTTCCTCCCTGCCCCATAGACTTCCGTCGCAACATCGATCGGCGTGTCCAGCTTCTTGAAGAATTCCGCCACCACTCTCCGGTCCTCCTCCGTTTCCTTCGCAAACATTCGGGCAAACCCGATGAGGCTTGCCCCGAGCACCAGGGCCGCGGCCATCGCCAGCGTGAGATGCCAATCGGGAGGATTCCCCACAACGAAATTCCGGAAGAGGAGTCCCATCCCAACCGTTACTGCCAGCGCAATGAGCACCAGAGCCGTCTTGTTCTTCTTATAGAGATTCCCGGTCCAATCAGAGGTGGCGAAGATCCCGAGCGTCATGACGAACGAGAGATAGACCTGTGGACCGATATCCCAGCCCAAGGCATACCTGGTCGTCGCGCCGACAATGAGTCCCCAGCTGATTGCCGCCACCGCCGACCACTTCGGCACGCGCCGGAAGATGAGTCCGAAGGCCATCGGGACGATGACGGGAATATTGAAGAGCGTGAAGAACGCCTGCATGAGGTTGAAGATGCCGAAGGTGCTATGGACAAAACTGATCGCCAGCGCCATGACGATGAGGCCGAGCGTGAATGCCACGCCGCGCCCCACCTTGAGCAGCATCCGGTCGTCCAGGTCAGGCCGGAAGATCCCCTTGTAGATGTCGTGCGAGATGACGGAAGAGACCATATTGTACACCGTGCTGAGCGTCGTCATGGTCGCTGCCAGCATCGCCGCGATGAAGACGCCGATCAATCCGTGAGGAAGGAGTTTGAAGACAAGCCCCACAAACACCAGGTCCTGCGGGTTCTTATCAATGAACGGCTTGAAGAAATCGACCTGGGCCAGGTCGGGCCAGTACACCTTCGCCACGAGGGGCGGGATTCCGAAAACCAGGGGAACCGTGATAGCAAGGCAGGCGGCAGTCCAGCCGACACGCCGGGCATGCTTTTCGTTCTTGACCGAATAGAAGCGCTGGTGCCCGCCGGCAGCAAAGCCAAGCGATGTGATGATGAAAATTGAGATGGCCCAGTGCTCCGTGTAATGCACGCCGTTGTACCAGTGGTCAAAGCTGATCGGAGGCAGACTGTTGATAAGGTTGGCCGGCCCGCCGATAAGCCCCAGACTCATCGGCATCACGATGAATGTGATGCCCAGCAGGATCACTCCCTGGACCACATCCATTGCCATGTCGCCCCAGAGGCCCCCGAGAAAGTTATGGATCATGACGATCGTGCCGATCAAGAGCACGATGAGCGTGAGGTCGATTCCGATGACCGGCGCGAACAGTTTGCAGGTGGAGGCAAGCTGGACGCCGGCGGAGAGAATGAAGTTCGTCGCAATGACGAATCCCATGAACTGCTGGGTCGTGATGTTGTAGCGTGTGTACGTGTACTGCAGAGGGGAAATGGAACGGGTCCTGCGCCACCGCTTTGCCGTCAGCGCGGTACCGATGATGTAGGCGAACGGGCCGCCTGCGAAATAGAGCGTGGTGAACCATCCCGCGGTGTACGCGAACCCGGCGGCTCCGGTGAAGATCCAGGCGCTGAAGTTTCCCATGTACAACGAGAGGCCGGACATCCACCAGGGGATCATGTTCCCCCCCGTGAAATACTCCTTCCCCCCCTTGTTCACCTTCATGAAGAATAGCCCGATCCCCATGATGATGATGAAGTAGGTAAAGATGATGACAATATCGAACGCGTTGACCGATTTCATTGCGAGCACACTCCTTCAGAGACGGCGGTTGAAAGGATGCTGTCCGGGTCGCAGGATCGAAATGAACGTGTGGGAGAAATCGCTGATGAACATGATAAGAAAGAATCGGCCCTTTGGCAACGTTTTTCCTGATGCATTGCGTTGTACCAGCGAAACGGGCGATGCATCCTGGCCACCGCCGGGCGGGACAGCACGGCCATGCCTCACGCCGACCACGGTCAGCCCGTGCCGGCTCTCATGCCGAGAATCTCCTCGTACGCCGCCCGTGCCGCAAAACCCACCAGCGGGCAGCACACAGTGTGATGCGTGGCCTGGTCAAAGGTGAGACCGGTGATGTCCCGGCAGTCCACCGCGCCTGCCCGCATTTTGAATTTCTCAAACAGCCGGGTGACTGCCGCATAGACCCTTTCTTTTCCGGCCGCGTCGTCCGGAGCGGTCCTGCCGGCCAGCAGCCCTATCGCCATCGCCGCTCCTGACAGGCAGCCACAGGTGTGCCCCTGCTTTGCGATCCCGCCCCCGAACGCCGTCGCAAATCGCTGGGGGTCTTCAATGCCGGTGCCAACTTCATCCGCAACAGCTTTCAGCACCGCCTCGGCACAGTTGTAACCGCTGTTGAAGTACCGAACCGCACGCTCTTCCGGTGATTCCATGACTTCCGAAGCCTCAGTTGTGAATGAAGCGGACCCTGGATCTACCTGAGATGATCTCCCCCTTCGTGAGGGGCTTTCGCTCAGCGGCATAATGCATGGCAAAGAACTGGTCCGCCCCGCCCGTGTTGAATCCCGCCAGCAACAGGCCGATCTTCTCGCCGTCGACAAACGCCCGGACCGCATGGGGCCAGACATCCGGCAGGGAAATGCCGCGCCCGTCTGCACACTGCAGCGAGGCCGAACGCACATGGCTCTTCGTACTCCGAAAGTCATTCGTTCCGAGTTCGTTCGCATCGCCGGACCATTCGCCGAGAGCGACTTGCGGCGGGTTAGCGACCACCCGCTGCCGCGGACGTGCGACCGCCGACCCGGCCGGCCTGCCGATATGGCTGGCCGGGTAGATGCTCCACTGTCCCTCCCGGTGCCAGGAGAGCGAGTCAAGTTCCGGAGGAACATAGAGAACAATTCCCCATTGGCGAGGATTGACATCCTGCACCACACGGAAGCTGTATTCCAGAACCATCTCCCCATCGCCATGGAAGGTGAGCGTGCAGGAGCCTTCGGCCTCGGCGTACGTTCCGTTGCTAACGATCTTCGCAGATCCACTTTTCATCACGGCGGCCTGGATCGCTCCTTGCCGCCATTGAGTGCACGCGTTGTTCAACACCGGGGAGTCTGCACGATAGTTGGGTCCCGCCTCATTCTCCTGGGAAGAAAGCGGCAATATCATCAACGCCGGTCCGCCAATAAGCAACTGTTTTCCCTGTACATCCCGGACCTGTATCCTGCCGGTGCTCTTTTCAATCTCACAAACATACCCCTTTCCTTTCACAATGTAGCCGCTGTCCGTGCTGTCCAACGATGTCACCGGAATATTGCTTTCAGGAGGAATGCGAAGAGCCTGTGCCGGACCGGTGGTGAGTTCCTCGGTCTCGCAGACAAATCCGCGCGGGTCTGTGAAGGTCAGGGTGAGTTTCTCCCCTGGTGGCGGAGGCTGTGTTGGGCGAACAATGAGCGTACCGTTCTTATGCGGGCCGATCGCCGTCGAGGCTTTCCCCCGCTCATTTCCGATACTCCATTCGATACCGACTTCCGAGAGATTGGTGAAGTCGTAGCGGTTTTCCAGCGACAGATGGAAAGCCCCGTTGCGGAGACTTCGAGGAGTGCGGGGGTCGACGACTTTGACGGGAGAGTAGCTCTTCTTCACGTGCCAGTATTCCGGCTTCAGCCGACGCCAGCCGTCAAAGATCCCCCATGGCCCGTAGCCGGTCGCGTGTCCACCCGGCAGGACAAACACCTCATCGATGCCTGCCCATATCGCCCCACCAAGGCAACCGGGATTACGATAGACCAGTTCGTACATTCGTTCAAACGCTACACCCCAGTGGTCACGGATCCCGGGATCGGTGACATTCTCCTTGCGATTATAGGTCTCAATGTGGGTGTATTCACCAAAGAGGACCGGACGGGGTTCTTTATTGCATTGTTCCGGCGATTTTTCGTCCGGGTAGTGGTACACCGCAACCTGTGCCTTGCTCCCGCCATTGTTGTATTTCCCCCAGCATTGATCGTGGAATGACGTGAGCCTTGAAGGATCGGCACGGCGCACAGCTTCGTGTACTTCGGCAAACGACGGACTCCAGTACGACTCGTTTGCGAGCGACCAGATGATGATGGAAGGATGGTGTCGATTGGCCACGACGTTTTCCAGGTTCGCGCGCAGAAGATGAGGCAAAAATTTCTTGCTCCGGTAATCCCACTCCTTCCATTTTTCATTGGCGCCATGCTGCACCCAGCAGAGTGCGGCTTCGCATTCGACAAAGAGGCCGAGTTCGTCACAGGCGTCCAGGAACTCCTCCGCAGGTGGATAATGGCTCGTCCGGATGTAGTTGACGTTAGCCTCACGGAAGATTTCCGCGTCTCTGCGCCATTGCTCTGAGGTCAGACTCCGCCCGAGCGTCGGATGGACCTCGTGCCGGTTCACGCCATGCAACTTGATCGGCTGTCCATTCACGAACACCCTGTTTCCCTTCACGGCGACCTGCCGGAAACCGATACGTTGAGTCACCGTCTCGGTGGTCCGGCCGTTCTCCCGCAGATGCGCCCGAAGCAGATAGAGGTTTGGATGCTCGGGGTCCCACTTCTTCACGTTGGGAACCCTGATGGAGATGGAGCGGCGCGCCGACTGTCCCGGCGGCAAAGCTCCAACTGTTGCTGTCGCCGTGGCCCTGGGCTCCTTCTCCCCGATGGAATCGATCAACTCAAACGCGATGTCGGCCGGAGTCGATGCTTGCATGGATTCGTTGAGAAGATCTAGTTCTATCTTGAGGTCCGCGTGCCGGAATTTACTGTCGAAAACAGTATTTGTGACAAGCGATGATACGTGCACCTCGGGGACCGCGAAGAGCGTGACCTTGCGGGTGATGCCCCCGAGCGGATGAGCCGCATACTGAGAGGCACTTGCAAGCGTGTCTGAAACGGACTCGCTCTTCACGGCCACGGTAATGCTGTTGCTCCCCGCTTTGAGCCGCTTCGTGACATCAAACTCGAAGACCGTAAATCCCCCCTCATGCTCTCCCACTTCGGAGCCGTTTGCCCAGACACGGCACACGCTATGAACCCCGTCGAACCTCAGTTTGATCATCTTCCCCGTCCAATCGACAGGTAGATCGAATACGCGCCTGTAGACTGCAAAGGTGCCCGGCTTGACCTGATATGACTGCATGACCCATTCTGCCGGGACCGGGATCGGGGTCCAGCCAGCCGATGAATCACCGGCAAGGCGAGCCGCAATGGCAAGGGAATCCGGACGGAAGAGCCAGACACCGTTCAAAGACATCAGCGGAGAGGCAACATCGGCCACCGCTGACGGACGCGGCGTGAGAAGCGGAAGAGAGGCTGGTTCTTGCGCGTTGAGGCTGAGCGACAGCACGGTGACAAGGAGGAGCGCAAGTGAAAGACGTGTGGAAATCATGGAGAGTCTCAGGATGTTGTAGAAGAAGCAGGAAATACCTTCGGATGCTCATCCCCCGCGCACGAAGAGAAGTCTTTGTTCGGGCCTTGTGTCCACCTCAATCACTGCCTCCCTGAGTTTCTCCTGGGAAAGATTTGCTCCCACCACCCGACACCCCTC
>JAGDMJ010000160.1 GCA_017860555.1 Bacteroidota bacterium | reverse complement strand
CCCGGTCCTCCCGTCCAGAAGGCCCCCATGGTTTTCAAGAGGCATTCCGCGGAGAGATTGTCACTCGTCCGGTTCATGTAGGTGACGACCGTGTCCAGAGCGCGATATACACTAGAAAGAGGCCTCGCCGTGGGAGGAAGAGTATCGAGGACCATTCCCGTGCATTGAATCCCATGCCTGGCGAGATGTTCGGAAAACACACGAAGTGTGTACCATGCCGGTTCGCGCACTGCTACCCTGGCGGAGGACGTATCCCGGGGGCGGAGTGCGCCGCTGACGATGATGGTGTTGGACTGCTCCGTCAGGCGGCGAGTTACCTGGAGCGGCCGTCCGGTCGTGTCTGGGGCCGTGGTTCCCCTGTTTTCAATGGTAACGTATCGTGTTTCGGGTTCGACCGTAACGGCGAGCGTGTCGCCGGGGTTGTTGCCAGCTCGGATCTTCACCCGGACCGTATTGCCGTTCAGCGAGAGGGGAGTCGTGGCCATGCCGTCAGGCTGGGCTTCATCGTCCCACATCCACCCTGCACCCCAGGGAACATCATCGAATCGTGACACATCCCCTCCCAGTAGCCAGGACGTGTCATGGGGGAGGGCTGCGCTTACGGCGCACGCGAGAGATTCGAGGTCAGCCGTGGAGAAAAGCGGGTCTCCACTTCCCCGGAGAAAAATGCTCGGGACGATTGTGGTGTCTACGCTTACGGTGGTGAGAAACCTGTACTCAGGCCCAAGAACAGAAAGTGCGGCCGCCGATGTGAAGAGTTTTTGGTTAGAGGCCGGCAACAGGAGAAGATCCGGGTTCAACTCATAGAGGGTTCTTCCGTCCTCCAGTGAAAGGACCACCATTGCGATGTTTGACGGTGGAAAGAGGGAATCTGGGAGCAGCGCGTCAAGTCTGGCCTTGAGTTCCGGCACGGGTGAAACGCTCGGAATCAGCCTGGGCCCGGCGACGGATTCTTTCTCTCCTGTCAGGCGTGTCGAAGAGCAGCCGGAGAGCAGGAAGGCAAGGCACCAAAATAGCAGGGATATGCGGGATCGGCGGTTTGAGGGCATGGAAATAAGAGGAATTGGACTATTACCCCTGTCACTGCTGTGGTTTGATTGGCATGGGTATTCTCCGTATATTAAACAATATTTTTGAATTTACAATCGGGTGATGAATGTTTAGCGCTTTCAGAAAGCTCTTTCCCAGCAAGCATGAGAAAGATGTCAGGGCATTGCTGCCTGTCGTTGGGGAAATGAATGAGATTTTCGAGAAACTCAAGGACCTGTCGGACGAGGACCTGCGGGGCAAGACCGATGAATTCCGTGGCCGGATCCGGGAAGCCTTGAAGGAGACCGAGGAACGCCTCGCAGGGATACGTGAGGAACTGAAAAAGGACCCGGAGGGAGCGGAGCGTGAGAAACTCCTGGAGGAGCAAGATGAGCTTGAAAAAGAGCGCGATGAAATAACGGCCGAAACCCTTGATGATATCCTTCCTGAAGCGTACGCCGTCGTGAAGGACGCCTGCCGGAGGCTTGTCGGCACCTCCTTTGACCTGCTCGGAAACAAGACGATCTGGGATATGGTCCCGTTTGACGTGCAGCTCGTGGGTGGTGTCGTGCTGCACCAGGGGAAAATCGCGGAAATGGCGACGGGCGAAGGAAAGACGCTCGTTGCCACGATGCCACTCTACTTGAACGCACTCCCGGGCCGCGGCGTGCACCTCGTGACCGTGAACGACTACCTTGCCAAGCGCGATTCCATCTGGATGGGACAGGTGTTCGAGTTCCTCGGCTTGACGGTGGGCTGCATCCAGAATCAGATGGATTCCTTTCAACGCCGGAAGGAATATGCGTGCGATATCACCTACGGCACCAACAACGAATTCGGGTTTGACTATCTCCGTGACAATATGGTCGTGGACAAAGAGGATCTTGTCCAGCGCGAGTATTATTACGCGATCGTGGACGAGGTGGACTCCGTTCTGATCGACGAGGCCAGGACTCCGCTCATCATCAGCGGCCCGGTGAAGAGCGAAGAGCACAAGTTCGACGAAATGAAGCCGTACGTCGAGCGGCTTGTCGGTGCGCAGCGTACGTTCATCTCGAAGATCGTTGCCGACGGGGAGAAGCTTTTATCGGAGGGGAAAGAGGAAGAGGCGGGTGTCCTGTTGCTGCGCGCATCACGTGGACTCCCCAAGCATCCCCGGTTGATGAAGGTCCTGACCGAACCGGCAAGCAAGAAGCTGGTTCAGCGCACGGAGATCGAATATCTTCGGGACCAATCCCGGCGCATGCCTGAGATTGATGATGAGCTGTATTACGCCATTGACGAGAAGAACCATCAAATCAATCTTACCGAGAAGGGGCGAGATTACCTTGCGCCTCTGGTGGGGGACAAGGACTTCTTCGTCCTTCCCGATCTCGGGACCGAGTTCAGCATCCTGGAGCACAACGAGTCGCTGACCGGCGACCAGGTTCAGCAAAGGAAGGATGAGTTGAACCTGCTTTATGCCGAACGGAGCGAGCGCATCCATACCGTCACCCAGCTGCTCCGGGCGTATTCGCTGTATGCGAAGGATGATGAATACGTTGTGACTGACGACGGCAAGGTGCAGATTGTGGATGAATTCACCGGCCGTCTGCTTCCCGGGCGGCGCTATTCGGATGGACTGCATCAGGCCATCGAGGCGAAGGAAGGCGTAAAGGTCGAACGGGACATGCAAACGCTCGCGACCATCACGTTGCAGAACTATTTCCGTTTGTACAAAAAGCTTGCGGGTATGACCGGGACGGCGGAGACGGAGGCAGGGGAATTCTTCGACATTTACAAGCTTGACGTGGTGGTGGTCCCCACCAACAGGCCGATGGTCCGCAATGACGTCAACGACGTTGTCTACAAGACCAAGCGCGAAAAATACAACGCCGTCATCGAAGAAATCGAAAAGATGAAGGAGCTGAACCGGCCGGTGCTCGTCGGGACGACCAGTGTGGAGGTGTCGGAGACGATCAGCCGGATGCTCAAGCGCCGGAATGTGTCCCACAATGTGCTGAACGCGAAGCAGCATCAGCGTGAAGCCGAGATCGTGTCGCATGCCGGTCTGCCGGGCATCGTGACCATCGCCACGAACATGGCGGGGCGCGGTACGGACATCAAGCTTGGACCGGGAGTCCGGGAGGCGGGAGGGCTGCACATCGTGGGTACGGAGCGCCATGAAGCGCGCCGGATTGATCGCCAGCTTCGCGGCCGGGCGGGACGGCAGGGAGATCCGGGTTCCTCGCTCTTCTTCCTGTCCCTGGAGGATGACCTGATGCGCCTCTTCGGGAGCGACCGCATCGCATCGATCATGGAGCGCATGGGACTGAAGGAGGGGGAGGTCATTCAGCACTCGATGATCACTCGCTCGGTGGAACGGGCCCAGCGGAAGGTGGAAGAGAACAACTTCGGCATCCGCAAACGGCTCCTGGAATATGACAACGTGATGAACCAGCAACGCGAGGTCATCTACTCGCGCCGGCGGCGCGCCCTGGTGAGCGACCGCATCAAGGACGACATCATCGATCTCCTGGAGGAGTTTGCCCAGAAGACCGTGGGGAAATACTACGATGACGGGGATATCGAAGGGCTGAAGAACGAGCTGCGCGCCCAGCTGCTGGTCGACCTTCAGATCACCCCCCAGCGGTTCCAGGAGATCGGACAGGACGGCGTCCGGCAGGAGGTCGTTAAAGTCGCGACAGAGTTCTACAAGCGCAAGGAGGAGAAGCTTGGCTCCGAGATCATGGCGAGGATCGAAAAGATGGTCGTCCTGCAGGTGATCGACGAGAAATGGAAGGATCACCTCCGCGAAATGGACGACTTGAAAGAGGGAATTCATCTTCGCGCGTACGGTCAGAAGGACCCGCTGGTGGAGTACAAGACGGAGGGGTTCCGGATGTTCATGGAGCTTCTTGACCTCGTCAACTCGGAGATCATCACCACCGTTTTCCGCCTCTTTCCGGCTCAGCCGGAGCAGCTGCCGATCCGTGGACCGCAACGGCCGCAGCAGATGCGCACCACGCACGATTCCGCGCTCGGGATGGGATTCCAGGGAAACCGGGAACCGGTGGCGGGCGCGGCGGGCGGTCCTTCTCCCGCGAAGGCCGGGAAACCGCAGCCGATCCATGTCGGCGAGAAAGTTGGACGCAACGACCCCTGCCCGTGCGGCAGCGGGAAAAAATACAAACAATGTCACGGCAGATGAGGGATCTCCCGCATGAAAAAAATCGAGGCGATTATCCGTCCGTTCCGCATCGATGATGTCCGCGAGGCTCTGGCAGAGATCGGCGTCAAAGGGATGACGCTGACTGAGGTCAAAGGCTACGGCCGGCAGAAAGGGCACACGGAACTTTACCGCGGATCCGAATACCAGATCGACTTTCTTCCCAAGCTGAAGCTGGAGGTGATCGTTTCCGACAAGTTGGTGGACAAGGTTGTCGACACCATCATCAAAGCCGCCAAGACCGGTCAGGTGGGCGACGGAAAGATCTTCATCTATCCGGTGGAGGATGCCGTGAGAGTGAGAACGGGTGAATCGGGAGAGGATGCTCTCTAAACAAAATCAGAAATCAGACGTCTGACGTCCGATTTGTTTTGTTGACACTATGGAAGGCCACGACCCGATATCGCCCCATTTCCGCGCCGGCTACGTTACCATCATCGGTGAGCCCAACGTCGGGAAATCCACGTTGATGAACTCGCTGCTCAACCAGAAGATCTCCATCGTCACCAGCAAGCCCCAGACGACCCGCCATAAGATCCTGGGCATTCTTTCCACCCCGGAATACCAGATCATCTTTCTCGATACTCCGGGCATCATCAAGCCTCGGTACATGCTTCAGGAGGTGATGATGCACTTTGCCTCGGCGGCGATCCAGGACGCCGATCTGCTTTTCTTCATGGTCGATGCCGCCGCTCCCGGAGTGCGCGACAGGGACCTTGCGCACGACGAGGCCTTCCGGCGGCTCGAAGGACTCCACAAACCGGTCTATCTTGTGATCAACAAAGTGGACCTTGTGGAGAAAGGCTCACTCCTCCCAATCATCGATTTCTACTCCAAAAAATTCCCGTTCCAGGAGATCTTCCCGATCTCTGCCCTGAAACTGGACGGTACGGCCGACCTCGTCGCTGCCGCCGTCCCGGGTCTCCCCGAACATCCGCCGTATTACCCGCTCGACATTGTCAGCGAGCAGAACCAGAGATTTTTCGTGGGCGAGATCATCCGTGAAAAGATCTTCCTCAGGACGCAGGAGGAAATCCCCTATTCCACCACCGTGGATATCGTGGATTTCAAAGAACGAGAGACCGGAAAGTGGTTCGTGAGCGCCGACGTCTATGTCGAACGCGAGTCACAGAAGGGGATCTTGATCGGCAAGAAAGGTGCGATGCTGAAGGAGATCGGCCTTCTTGCCCGCCGGGAGATCGAGCGGTTTCTGGAGCATCCGGTGTACCTGGAACTGCACGTCAAGGTGCGTGAGAACTGGCGGGGAGACAAGACCTGGCTCTCGCGCCTGGGCTACAGGTCCGAGTGATGCCTCGGCCCGGCCACGGGATGCTTTTCCCTCAAATTGCATTAGACAAACATGAAGAGCGATCGATTTCTCACATGGCTGGGCTTCACTATCATCAGTACGGTCTGGGGATCAACATGGCTGGCCATCAAGATCGGCTTGCGTACGATGCCGCCGTTTTTTGCCGCGGGTTTCAGATTTGTCGTTGCCTCTGCTGTACTCTACGGTATTATCCGGATGCGCAAGCTGACGATCCCCTTTACCCCTGACGCGCGGAAGGTCTATTTTGCCCTCGGGGTTCTGTCGTTTGCCATTCCTTTTGCACTTGCTTACTGGGGGCAGCAATTCATCCCCAGCGCGGTGGGGAGCATCTTGTTCTGCGCCTTCCCGCTCTGGGTGGCTGTGTTCTCACATTTCTTCCTGGTCAACGAGCGCCTGGATGCCTTCAAGGTCGTTGGAACGCTGCTCGGATTTGTGGGAATCCTGATCGTGTTCTCTCCTGACTTGAGCATGCCGGAAAGCTCCGCGGTGCCCGGAATGGCGGCGATTCTCCTGAGCGCCACCATGCAGGCTGCCGCGTTGATCATAACCAAGAAACACGGCCATGCGATCAGCCCTTTCACGATGACATTCGTGGGCATGGTCATGGCATCGATCATCCTGCTTCTCCTCGGCGTCCTGTTCGAACCATTCTCCGCGATTGTGTGGAGCGGCGAGGCGATCGGTTCCATTCTCTACCTGGCAATCATTGGCTCCGTCCTGACATTCGTGTCGTATTACTGGCTGCTCAAACGGATCGACGCCGTCTATCTGTCGTTGACCAGTTTCATCAATCCGATCGTCGCTGTCATGCTCGGAGCACTGATTCTGGATGAACGGCTGGCGTCAACGGTGTTGGCGGGGGCGACGCTCGTACTCACCGGCATTCTGATATCCAACGGAAAGATGCTCTATGGGAAGATCCGTGCAACGACGTGACAGAGAACGAGCGTCCTTCGCTCCCCTGGCCTGTGTGATCCTTCTGCTCTGCCTGGGACAGGCAGCTCCGGCCCAGGAGCTGCCTGGCAATTTCCCTGTCCACCCCGGGGTTCTCGGGGGAAAAGAGCATGCGCCCGAACGATCCCACGCAGCCCGTGAATTGAGGTATACGGGCCCGCACCCTTTCGACATCCTCCACTACAAGCTGGACCTTTCCTTCGCCATGACCTCGGAGGACATGGGAGGAACAGTTGGAATGAGAATGGTCTTGAAGTCTCCGGCGGACAGCCTGACACTGCATCAAGCGGTCCTCGCCCTGGATACCATCTGGGTTGATGGGGTTCAGAAGAGCTTTACCGTCGATTCTGTGCGGGAAGCCTTCACCATCGACTTCGGCGCGTTGCGCGACGGGGGTGATACGCTTGACATCGTGATTCGCTACCGTCGCATTCCCGGCTTCGCCCGCCCGGGCGGCCGGCGTGGCTATTACTACTTTACCCCCGATGCCGTCTCCGGGAGTCTTCCGGACACCCTGGCATATACCATGTCCGAACCGTCCGATGCGCGGTTCTGGATCCCCTGCTACGACGACCCGTCAGAAAAAGGGACGGCCGAGATCAACGCCACTGTTCCGTTGGGGTTCGTCGCGGCGTCCAACGGGGAATTGCTGGGTGCGGCAGAGAACGGCGACGGCACGGTCACCTGGCGCTGGAAGGAAGACCACCAGATCACGCC
>JAGDMJ010000159.1 GCA_017860555.1 Bacteroidota bacterium | reverse complement strand
GGCCGAGAGCGTGGGGCGTATACGGGTGCGATGACCAGGCAGATTGGACGCTTCCAACTTGCCGACAAGGGGACGATCTTTCTCGATGAAATCGGAGAACTGGCCAGGGAGACGCAAGCAAAACTGCTTCGGGTCCTTCAGGAGGGATGTTTTGAGGTCCTCGGCAGCCCAAAAACCGTGAATGTGGATGTCCGCGTAATCGCAGCCACAAATCGTGATCTGGAGAAAGAGGTAAGAGAGGGGCGTTTCCGAGAGGACCTCTATTACCGTCTCAAGGTTTTCCCCGTTGAGGTTCCTCCTCTCAGGGAGAGGAGCGAAGATATCCCGATGCTTGTCTGGAGCTTTGTAGAGCGGTTCTCCAGGGAAATGAGAAAGGAAATCAAGCGTGTACCAAGGGAGACGATGGACGCCCTGGTCCGGTACCAGTGGCCCGGCAATGTTCGGGAGCTCAAGAATCTCATTGAACAAGCATTCATCATCAGCCAGGGAGACGTGCTGGTCGTGCGCATGCCGGAACCGCATCACTCAATGGCAATGCCTGATAAGTCGCTGGAAGAGTATGAGCGACAACACATCCTTGGTGTCCTAAAACAGACACACTGGCAAATTAAGGGGAGGCGGGGAGCTGCCGCATTGCTAGGGCTGAATCCCTCAAGCCTCTATTCAAAAATGAAAAAACTTGGGATCCCACCGAAGAGCAGGAGGGACGATATCTCGACTTAAGACTTTATCTCGCCTCCTTCGACCTTTCGGTCTGTGCTGTACCCTAACGTCTGAAGTGATCTAAATCATTGTAGGCACGTAAGTTGTCCTCAATCCTTTTCCCCCTGCTGAACTGGTACAATTACTGCATACCTGTGAGGTATGTATCTCACCATTGTGCGCATCTTTCCGAACGCCGACGAGAAAAATACCATTCAAGGGTTTCTCGGCGCTCTCTTGAGGCCGGTCTGCGTGCAGTTGGGGTGCCTTGGGTGTACCCTGGCCAGAGAATCTGACCCGGATGCGCTTGTCCTTATCGAAACCTGGGAGTCGGAGAAGGACCTCGTGCGTAGATTGCAATCAGATGGATTCGCGAAGGTTCTGGCAACGATGGAAACGTCCACTAAGAAGCCCGAAGTTTTCATTTATGAGGTCGTCGATCAACACGGATTGGAATCGATTGAAAAAGTCCGGATGCTACCCCAAGAGGAAAATCCCTTCGCGTGAATTTCCCGGTCACTCGAGCATTCTGAAAGCGCAGTCGTCGTTCGGATGTTCCCGCCGTGCCCTGAAGGAGTGTCGCTGCGCTAAATGTTTTTCATCTTTAGTAACGGAGGAGCACGTTGAATTCGAAAATGCTGACATTGGTCAGTTCGGCTGCCGTGCTCTGTTCCTGTGCCTCGGATAAACAGGAACAGCAGAAGCAGACCTCGGGCGACGCAGCCCTCCTTGACCGGACGTCGCTTCCGATCAAAGAGCCGCTCCGCCAAACGTACAAAGAGCTAGATGCCCGGAACGCGAAACCGCCTGCTCGCTTTGAGGTCAGGGCGCCGAAGGGTGCTCCCAACGTGGTAATCGTGTTGATCGACGATATGGGCTTTGGAGCTTCGAGTCGTTTTGGCGGCCCGGTCAGTATGTCCAACCTCGAAAGACTGGCTGCCAATGGTCTAACATACAACCGCTTTCACACCACGGCCCTTTCCTCGCCGACCAGAGTGGCATTACTTACCGGCTACAATCATCACAGCAACAATGCCGGTTCCATCATGGAAACCGCGACGACGTTTCCGGGCAACAATGGCATACGGCCTCAGTCCATCACCCCGATGGCAGAAGTGCTTCGCCAGAACGGCTATAGCACAGCTGCTTTCGGCAAATATCATGAAACACCGCCATGGGAAATCTCCATTTCGGGTTCACTGGACCGGTGGCCCACCCATTCGGGTTTTGATAAATTCTACGGCTTCATCGGCGGAGAAACCAACCAATGGTCTCCCTTGCTCTATGACGGAGTTGCCCAGGTGGAACTGCCGAAGGATCCCAAGTATCATTTTACCACGGACATGACCAATCAGGCGATCAGTTGGGTGCGTTTCCAGCAAGCGCTGACGCCTGAAAGACCCTTCTTCATATATTTTGCCCCGGGAGCTACGCATGCGCCGCACCACGCGCCGAAGGAATACATCGACAGGTATAAGGGGAAGTTTGACATGGGGTGGGATAAGATGCGCGAGATAACTCTCGAGCGTGAGAAGAAGCTCGGCATCGTACCACAGAACACGAAACTTGCCCCCAAGCCCGCGGACATCATGGACTGGGACAAACTCTCGGCCGAAGAGAAGAAGATGTTCGCTCGGCAGATGGAAACCTATGCTGGCTTCGGTGAACACGTCGATCACGAAGTTGGGCGCCTTGTCTCCGCCATCGAGGATCTGGGGGAGACGGACAACACCCTGTTCGTCTACATCGCAGGCGACAACGGCGCCAGTGCTGAAGGGCAGATGAACGGCATGTACAACGAGATGACATACTTCAACGGTGTGCCGGAGACGGTGCAGGATATGTTGAAACACCATGATGAGTGGGGTAGCCCCAGCACTTATCCGCACTATGCGGCCGGATGGGCCGTCGCGATGGACGCCCCGTTCAGCTGGACCAAACAAGTGGCCTCGGATTTTGGCGGCACGCGCAATGGCATGGTGATCCAGTGGCCAGCAGGCATCAAAGCTAAGGGTGAAATCCGTTCACAATTTACCCATGTGATCGACATCACTCCCACCGTTTATGAAGCGTGCCAGATTCCGGCTCCCAGGATGGTGAACGGCATTCAGCAGGACCCCATCGAAGGGACGAGTTTTCTGTACACGTTCAGTGATGCCACAGCCAAAGAACGGCACACGGTGCAGTACTTTGAGATGTTCGGCAACCGGGGGATCTACAAAGACGGGTGGATGGCACGCACGATTCACCGGGCGGCCTGGAATCCGAAGCCCAGTCACCCGTTGGCGGAGGATGTGTGGGAGCTGTATGATTCCAGTGAGGATTTTAGTCTGTCCACCGATGTGTCCGCGAAGAATCCGGACAAGTTGAAGGAACTGCAGGCCTTGTTCATGACAGAAGCGGAGAAGTATCACGTGCTGCCCATCGACGACCGGTTGATGGAAAGAACGAATGCAAAATTGGTGGGACGGCCCACAGTTCTTGGTGACAGGACCTCGATCACTCTTGGCGAAGGGATGAAGGGAATGGGAGTCGATATTTTCATCGACACAAGGAACACGTCGTATACCATCACGAGTACCGTCGAAGTATCGTCAACCAGCAACGGGGTCATGGTTTGCCAGGGGGGGAGATTTGGCGGCTTCTCCTTCTACCTCAAGAACGGAAAACCCACGTTCACGTACAACTATCTGGGTCTCCAGCAATCTACCATCGCTTCCGGGCAGGTGCTCAAGGCGGGGAAACACACCATTGTGTACGATTTCAAGTACGATGGCGGTGGGATGGGGAAGGGTGGCGACGGGACGATCACGGTCGATGGCAACAGGGTTGCCGGCGGGAGGATCGAAAAGACGCAGCCGGGTATCTTCTCTGTGGACGATCTTGCCGATGTTGGCACCGATGAAGGGACCTGGGTAGCAAACTACGGTGCAACGGCACAGTTCACCGGCCATCTGAATAGGGTCACCCTCGATGTTCATCCTGCGGTCCTAAGCGCAGCCGAAAAAGCGAAGGACGCTGAGATGCATCAGGCAAAGAAAGAGGCTGAATAAGCGATCCTCAGACATTCGTTGCGTCAAGATCCATCATATCACGAAAGGGCAAGGACATGAAAAAGTTACTCACTATGGTTGCAGTGCTATTGGTCCTGGCAGGCATGGTGTACGCTCAGGACACGCAGCCGGCATCGATGACAGCATCCTTGAACAAGAATCTTGGCATATATGTTTTCCCCGCCAAGGATCAGAAGCCGGATCAACAGTCGAAGGACGAGCAGGCCTGTTATTCGTGGGCAGTGCAGGAAAGTGGGATCGACCCGCTGAACATGCAGGCAACCAAGCCTGAAGAAGTGGCCAAAGGTCCCGACGGCTCCGCAGTAAAAGGCGCGGCCAAGGGAGCGGTTGCGGGAGTGGCAATCGGGGCAATAGCTGGAGATGCGGGGAAAGGTGCGGCAATTGGCGCTGCGGCGGGCGGTATGAAGGGAGCATCAGGGGGCAAAAAGAAGCAAGCACAGCAGGCGGAGGAAGCCAAGAAGACGGCCGCGGCTACCGATCAGGCCAAGATCGACAGTTTCAAAAAGGCGTATTCAGCCTGCCTTGAAGGGAAGGGGTATTCGGTCAAGTAGGAAGGACGGATCCGGGTATTTCATATCAATGCGAGAATGGTCGATCAATCGGCACATCGCGGTGAGCAGTCCGGAACCATTTCATTCTTAATCTACAGGAGGTACCCATGAAAAGATTCCTTGTCACCCTTTTTGCCCTCATTGTTACACTACCCGTACTTGTTCTCGCCCAGGGCGAGCCGGGATTGGACAAGATGAGCCTTGGGGCGACTTTTGAAGCGTCGATTCCGGTGGGCGACTTCGAGACCATTGCCGGTACTGGCTATGGTGGGAACCTTCGTTACCAGTACGGCAGCGATAGCCGCATGGCGTTCACGGCCACAGCCGGATACCTCGTCTGGGGAAAAAAGGACCTGGGTCAGAACACCTCCGTTCAACCCAAAGCCTTCAATATCTTCCTCGGCGGCAAATACTACCTCGCCAAGAATTTCTATGGAAGCTTTGAAGGCGGCATCTATTTCTTGTCGTATACCTATGAAGGATACGTGGTAGGCGCCAAGGGGAATACCGCGTGGTTCATGCTACCGCTTGGCATCGGTTACCAGCAATCCGGGTTCGAGGTAGGCGTTCGTTATATGATCTGGGCGACTGACCTTAACAACTTCTCACTTACAGCCGGATATAACTTTGCGCTGTAAGCCAAACAGTGACACTGCCTCCGTTTCCTTCGTTGGTCCAACGGGGACACGGAATTTCATCCAAACATTATTAAAGGGAGGTTAGTATGAAACCCACACTCGCCATCGGACTGGCCCTGTTCATGCTTTCCGGATGTGGCAGACAGGAACCAGCTCAGATGACCCTTCAAGAACAGGACCTCGCGAAAAAGGAGATCAACGAAGTCCTCAATCAACAGCTCCAGGCCGCAAGTACGTTGGATGCGGAAGCACTGATGCAATCGTATTCGAATTCTCCTGACTTCGTTCTACTTTCCTCCAACGGATCGATGGCGGACTACCAGGAGACAAAGAACGGAACTGCTGAGATGTACAAGTCGCTCACTGCCCTGAAGTTCACGACCATCAAGAATGAGTTCAGATTTCTGCCTGGCAACGTCGTCATCTGCGCCTGGCTCGGAAAATGTGATGTTACCTTCAAGACTGAAGAACGCGCGATGATCGACTCATACGCGATCACTTTTGTGTTCAAGAAGTTGGACAACAGTTGGAAGATCATTTACTCGCACGAGTCCGCGTCGCCACCGGTTGAGTAGACGCCGGCAAAGGAGCGGGCGGTGTCGCGTTCTGAGATGATACATTCGTGATCGGCTCTCCGGCGAGGATTTGCCAACGCATTCCGAAGAGAAAGCCCGTTGACGGAACAGGGAGTTGAGGATAGCATGGCTTCAACGGGCGACATAAAATTGACACAGAGTAAGGAGATAGCATGACCGAGAACACAGAGAATCCGTGGAAGGGACCCGGTTTCTGTCTGCCGTCATCCGATACTGGAAAGTCTCATCGGGCCGTGCTCGAGGAGTTCGATTCCAGCGGATGCCTTGGGCTTACCACCAGCGACCGGACGCGGCGAGACAGGAGCTCCGTTCGGAGCGGGAAGGGCTTCATGTTGCTTCTGCTGGGCATCGTTGGCACCATTACGTTGCTTGCCGGACCTGCGATTTCGTCCGCCTCGGATAACCCCCGGCGGCCGAACATCGTTATCATCCTCGGTGATGACCTGGGATACGCCGATATGGGTTCCTTTGGCAGCGAGATCAAGACGCCGAACCTTGACGTGCTGGCAAAGGATGGCGTGCGCTTCTCGAATTTCTACACGCACGCGACTTGCTCGCCGACGCGATCCGTTCTGCTGAGCGGAGTGGATACCCACCGGAACGGTCTGGGCAACATGGACGAGTGGGCTGCGCCAAACCAGTGGGGGGTGGATGGCTACGAAGGGAATCTCAATAAACGAGTGACCACGCTGCCGCAGCTTCTCAAGGACGCCGGCTATCATACCTACATGGTCGGCAAGTGGCACTTGGGCAAGGCCCCCGATGAGATCCCGGCCGCGCGCGGATTTGAGCGCGACTTTTCGCTGCTCGACGGGGCGGGCAGCTACTGGGACATGACGAGTTTCACGGCCGCGAACCCACTCTCAGTCTTCACGGAAGACGGCCGCTATCTCACTCGGCTTCCCAGCGACTACTACGCGACGAAGACCTACACCGACAAGCTGATCGGTTATATCGACGCCAATAAGGGTGACGGCAAGCCGTTCTTTGCTTACGTTTCTCATCAGGCGCCGCACGATCCATACCATTTGCCGCAAGATTGGCGCAATCGCCATGCCGGTGAGTACGACCAGGGGTGGGACGCAGTGCGGCAGGCACGCCTGAAAAAGATGATCGATCTCGGGATCATGCCGGCGGGGACGCAACTGTCCGAGCGGATGTGGTTCATACCCGATCCCATCGTGCTGGCGCCCGCGGTCAGGGCCGTCCTCGGCAAGAAGATGGAGCTCTATGCGGGCATGGTGGAGAATCTCGACTTTCACGTCGGCCGGCTGATTGATCACCTCAAGAAGATCGGGGAGTACGAGAATACGATCTTCATTGTGTTCGGCGACAACGGTGCCGAGGGAACCGATCTCTTCAAGATGATCGCGGGTGCGCCGGGCACGCGAGACTTCCTCTTTGCGGCGATGAATTGGTCGCAGACACACCCCAACGCATGGGGCGATCCCGGCTCGTATGTCGCCTACGGCCCGATGTGGGCGCAGGCGTCGATGACGCCCTTCAGTCAGTATAAGGCATGGATGGGAGAAGGCGGCATACGGAACGCATTGATTGTCAGCGGTCCCGCCGTCAAGCGGACCAAGGGGAGCATCAACCACGGGCTCATGCACGTGGCCGACCTGATGCCGACACTGCTCGAAGTCGCCGGCGCCAGTTATCCGAAGACTTACCAGGGGCGGGAGCTACCCGCGCTCCT
>JAGDMJ010000158.1 GCA_017860555.1 Bacteroidota bacterium | reverse complement strand
AAGCTCCTGTCCACGCGCTCCCTCTTGCAGGACCTGCGGAACCGGGCCATCAGCACCAACGAGTTCCGCAAGGAGCTCGAACGGGTAGTGAAAGACAAGGCCGCCCTCGCACAGCTCAAGGGTGAACTCGAAAAGCTCGTGCCGACGAGTCCCCAGAAATAGATGCGACGTGCCGGATGATAACCATCACGGCTGACCATTCATAAGGAGGCATGCAATGCCAGAACAGAAAAAAGCAGTAGAGCCACAGGCGGCTGCCGGGACCACCGAATCCAAGGAAGGGCGGCTCAGCGTCTTGCTGGAGAAGGTCAATGTCACAATCCCGACCAGCACGGTTGCCATCGACCAGATCGCCGAAAGCGATAAGGGGGCGGTCGTCACCGCCGCGCTACGTGTCTTTGTCGACGCGATCGCCGAGATCCAGGCGCCCCTCGAGAAGATCGACAAGAACTTGCTCGACGGGCTCATCGCGAAGATCGATGCCAAGATGAGCGAACAGCTCGATGAGATCATGCATGCATCAGGATTCCAGAAGATGGAATCGTCGTGGCGGGGCTTGAAGTTCCTCATCGACAGGACGGATTTCCGGAAGAACGTCCGCATCGAGCTGCTCGACGTGTCCAAGGATGCCCTGCGCGAGTCCTTTGAAGACGCGCCGGAATTGATCCAGTCGGCGCTCTACAAGCAGGTCTACAGCGGCGCCTACGACCAGCCGGGTGCGGACCCTTATGGCGCCATGATCGCCAACTATGAGTTCGAAAACAGTGCACAGGATATCACGCTGCTGCAGGAAGTGTCAAAGGTCGCATCGTCCGCGCATTGCCCGTTCATCGGCTCGGTCGGGCCGAAGTTCTTCGGGAAGAACTCGATGGAAGAATGGAAGAAGATCCCCGATCTGAAGGCCTGGATGGAGACGGCCGAGTATACCAAGTGGCGCTCCTTCCGCGAATCGGAGGACTCGCGCTACGTCGGCCTCACCTTCCCCCGCTTCATGGTGCGCCTGCCGTACGGCCCTGACTCCGTCCCGGTCAAGGGGTTCAACTATGTCGAGAACGTGAAGGGCCCCGACCACGAAAAGTACCTCTGGTCAAATGCCAGCTTCGCCTTCGCGAGCAACATGGTGCGCTCCTTTGTCAGCGATGGCTGGTGCGTGCAGATCCGCGGGCCGCAGGCAGGAGGGACGGTTGAAAACCTTCCGGTGCATCTCTACGACGTGGGGAAGGGGAAACAAATGAAGATCCCCACCGAAGTCCCCATTGACGAGACCGCGGAGTTCACCACCGCGAACCTGGGGTTCATTCCCTTCAGCCATTACCAGGGACGCGACTACGCCTGCTTCTTCTCGGCCAATTCGGCGCAGAAACCGGCCGAGTACGATCAGAAAGAGGCAACCGCGAATAGCCGAATCAACGCCCGGCTGCCATATATCTTCCTGGCGTCGCGCATTGCGCATTATCTGAAGGTCATTCAGCGGGAGAACATCGGAACCGTCAAGGACCGGACCAAGATCGAGAAGGAGCTCAACGCGTGGATCAAGGGGCTGATCATCGGCATCAAGGATCCGTCCGAACAGCAAATCGCGAAGTACCCACTCCGGGATGCACAGGTGAAGGTGTATGACATCGAGGAGAATCCCGGCTTTTACCGTGTGGAGATGATGATCATGCCGCACTTCCAGATCGAAGGGATGGATATCAGCCTCTCCCTCGTCGGAAAAATGCCCAAAGGAAAGTAACCCCATCATTATCGTAGAGAAAGGAGTACTCCATGCCCACCCCATCATATGCGTGGCTGAAGGATGACCAAGGAGGAGATGTCAAGGGTTCGGTCCAGATTGCGGGCCGCGAGGGAAGCATCGAGATCATGGAATTCCACCATGATCTCCACATTCCGACGGATCCGCATACCGGAAAGCTGACGGGCGTCCGGATGCACAGCCCCGTGGTGATCACCAAGGCGTATGATTCCTCTTCGCCCTACCTCTATAAGGCGTGTTGCGAGGGACAGACGCTCAAAGAGGTGACCGTCAAGTGGTATGCGATCGATGACACCGGGACCGAGAAGGAGTATTTCATCCATAAGCTCGAACACGTCAAGGTCGCATCCATGAAGGCGCTCATGCCTAACACCAAGGATCCGGAGAAGGAGCGGTATGTGCACCTGGAGGAGGTCGCGCTGGTGTACGGGAAGATCACCTGGACCTATGTGGACGGCAACGTCGAGTATATCGACGAGTGGACTGCTCAAAAGTAATCACCGCCGGTCAACTCGTTCAATTCCTACGTCTGCCCCCCCCGCTTACCCTGTGCGGGCGATTCATCAGGTGTGGGGGGCAGCTCCAGTCCTGCATGACGCACGCATTGAAAGGGACAATGGAAGCAGGTCTCATTGATGTGATCCTTGGCCATTTCCTTGATGGACAGGCCGTTGCAGAGGAAGACCCGGCTCATCGGAAGCTCCGGAGTATTATCGACAGTCTGAGTCGGCTCTTCAACACGAGGCGTGGGTCCATCGCTCACGTCCCGGACTACGGGCTCCCGGACATCTCGCAGGTGTACCGCGACCTGCCGTATTCCATTGACGGCCTGCGCGCTGCCGTGAAGCTGGTTGTGGAGAAGTATGAGCCCAGGCTCCGCAGGATCCGCGTTGAGCAGCAGAAGGACAAGGAGGGAGAGTATGAGATGCGCGTGTCGTTCATCGTAACAGGTGAGCTTCTCTCGGGTCAGAAGGTGCAGTTCCAGACCACGTTCAAGTCAAACGACCTGGCTGAGGTGTGCCAGTGGCGGAGAGCGACATAGCGCACCGCAAGCGATTGTTGCCGGCGTCGCGCCATTTGGGAAGGACGAACGATGATCCACCGCTATTTCCAGGATGAAATGCATTTTCTCCACGAGGCCGGGAAGGAGTTTGCCCGGGCGCACCCAGAGGAAGGGCGCTTTCTTAACATCGATAGCGTTGCCGACCGCGATCCCTATGTGGAGCGACTGTTTGAGGGTTTCGCATTCCTCACTGGCCGTATCCGGGAACGCCTGGACGACGAAGTGCCAGAGCTAATCGAATCGTTCTTCTCCCTGCTCTGGCCCCATTATCTCAAGCCTATACCCGCTCTCTCGATACTGGAATTCAAGCCGCGTCCCGGCCTCGTGCAGCAGACAACTGTGTTCCCGCGCGGAACTGAGGTGTGGAGCGGCCCCGTCGGGGAGGAAGGTGTGACCTGCCGCTTTCGCACAACTCAGGCGGTCCATCTCCAACCCATACGTCTTGCCGATGCGCAGCTTGCCTGGTCGCCGGACGGCACTTCCAATCTGACCCTTCGGGTCGTCCTGGAAAAAGGAATCGACTTCTCCAGCCTCTCGCTCAACCCCGTGCGGCTTTTCTTTCAGGCGGAGGACACGGTTGCTTCCATCATGCACCTCTTCTTCAGCCGGCATGTTGCTCGGGTTGTGATCTCGGCAGGCAAGGCGAGCACGACTCTACCAGGCCAGGGCTGGGTGTGTCCTGCCGGGTTGAGCGCGGACGAGGGCCTGGTCCCCTATACGCTCTATTCGTTTTCCGGATGCCGGTTGCTACAGGAATACCTGGCCTTCCGGAGGAAGTTCTGGTTCATCGACCTTTGCGGGTTCGACCGGTTCATTGCCCCGCAGAAAACAACCGAATTCACCTATCAGATCTTCTTCGACCTGAACTACCCGGAGGAGAAGAGGTTCAAGACAGAGAACCTGCGGCTCCATTGCACGCCGATCGTGAACCTTTTCAAGACGGACAGCGAACCGATCCGGCTGGACTACAGCGCCTTTGAATATCGCCTCATCGCGGATGCGCGATATCCGCGAAGCGTCGAGGTCTACTCTGTAGACGCTGTGCAGGGGATAGAAGAAGGGACGGGAAAAAGGCACTCATACGTGCCGTTCTTCTCGTTTGATCATGTGATGGATGACACGCGGCGGCATTTCATCGATTCCCGTCGGATTGGCCCGTCTGACAGATACGAGACATACATTACTCCCGGAGGATACGATCCGGCTGAAGGCGGCCTTGTTCCCGAAACGCTCTCTCTTGAACTGACCTGTACGAATAGTAATGTACCGCGCGAAGCCCTCCATGAGCGGATGATCACTGAGCCGGCACCGGACTTCCCGAATGTCGCCAGCTTCGAGAACATCCTGCAGCCAACGCTTCCGCTCTATCCCCCGATGATCACCATGGCGCAGACACGGCAGCCTGCGGAAAACTACCTCTGGCGGCTGTTGTCGCTTCTCTCGTTCAATCACGTCTCCGTTGCCACGCTCGAGGCGCTGCGGGGTATGATTGAATTGTTCGACTGGACCGGGACGGACGCAAACCGAAGGCGCATCGCAGGGCTGAGGGAGGTGAAATGGGCGCCCAAGGATATTGTTGTTCGCGGTGCGGTCATGCGGGGAATGGAGGCGACAGTGGAAGTTCAGGATGGCCATTTCGCGGACGAGGGGGATCTTTGCCTTTTCGGGCTAGTGCTGAGTGAGTTTCTATCAGCCTACGCGACGATGAATTCGTTCGTCCATCTCGTCCTTGTGACCAAACCGTCAGAGCAGAGGTACGAATGGCGGCCGCAGAAAGGGTCGCGACCGCTGGTGTAGTAAGGAGTGTACAGGAAGTGTAATCAAATGGATGCCAGAGAATCGACAGGAGAACAGGCGCCCGGATTGCGACGTGTCGATGTGACGCCGGGTAGCACCCTGGACCGGATGCTCCGGCATGGTTATTTCTACGATTTCTTCCAGGCCGTCTGGCTACTGGAAAAATTCCTAAAAGGCGAAAAACCTGCAGGAGAAGGATCGGACCCCGCGAAAGAGAGGATCACGATTCGGCCGCACAGCGGACTTGTGTTCCCGGCAACTGATGTCCGGAAGATTGAGCTGAATGGCGACGACAGGGGCCGGGCACGCGTGACGGTGACGTTTGGAGGGCTGTACGGCGTCGACTCTCCCTTGCCTGCTTATTTCTATGATTCCATCGCGACTGATGCGGAGCGAACCGAGGCTCTCCGTGATTTTCTCGACATTTTCAATGCCCGGCTATACTCCCTCTTCTACCGGACATGGAAGAAGCGAAGGCCCGCCCTGGAATTCCAAACCCCGGGTGCGGACAGAGCCTCACAGCGGTTCCTCTGTCTTGCTGGTGTAGGGACGAAGAACGCGCTGATGGATGCCCAGGTCCCCTTCATGCGCCTCGCTGCTCACGCGGGGCGGCTTTCATGCCGGGTCAGGAACAGCGAAGGGCTAAGAGACTTCCTCCAGGCCTTCTTCAAGGATGTTGAGGTAAGGGTTCAGGAAAACGTTCCACGCTGGGTCCCCATTGCCAACCGTGCCAGGATGGCCAAAGGCGACGTCATCCGCCCGGTTCTCGGATCCACGGCGACGATCGGCGGGAGAATCCGGGACGTCTCCGGGAAGTTCAGAGTTGTCCTCGGTCCCCTCACTCTTTCCCAGTATACGAGTTTTCTTCCCGGAGCCAAAGGGGCTGCGATTCTCCACTCCCTGGTGGGATTGTATGCTCCCGACTTTCTGGCATATGACGCTGAGCTCTTGCTCCAGCGAAACCAAATTCCACCCGCGCGACTAGGTGATCGGGAGGTGAAGTTGGGACTGAACGCATGGGCGGGGAAAACCACCAGATCATCAGCGTGCAGGGTCGTGTCGTATGAAGGTGCCGGAAGAAAGAACGGAATCCGAGTTCAGTCACGATCAGCGAGGTAGCCATGATCACGAAGGATCTCAAGAAACTTCTGCAGAAACTCGATGAGCACACAACCAGGGCACTGGAAGCTGCAGCGGGGTTCTGCATCACCAGGTCGCACTACGAGGTGTGTGTGGAGCACTTGCTTCTCAAACTCCTGGAAGACGGGTCGGGCGACATCCCCCGGATCCTGGCGCATTTCGGCGTTGAAAGCGGGAAGGTCTGGGAAGCGCTGACAAAACGGCTTGAGGGATTCCGGTCCGGCAACACGGGCCGGCCAACTTTTTCTCCTGTCCTTCTCCAGCTGATCGAATCGGCTTGGATCGCGGGGTCTGTTCATCACGACCTCTCCCAGATCCGTTCGGGCCATATTCTGGAGGCGCTGCTCAGCAGCGAAGGGCTGCGGCTCGAGGAGTATGTGGATGTTCTCGGCGCTGTGAGGCCCGATGAATTGCGGAACGATTTTATTTCGATTGTGGCGGGTTCTGCGGAGGATATCACTTCGACGATCGCGGCCGCAAAGCGCGATCTGGAGATGCCAAAGCGGGAGGGTCAGTCTGCGATGGAGCTCTACACGACGGATATCACCGGTAATGCGCGGGAAGGGAAGATCGATCCAGTCTTTGGGCGCGATAAGGAAATCCGGCAGATCATCGACATCCTGAGCCGTCGTCGGAAGAACAACCCGATTCTGGTGGGCGAAGCCGGTGTCGGGAAGACGGCGGTTGTCGAAGGGCTTGCCCTCCGGATTGTTCAGAACGATGTTCCCTCGAGCCTTGCAGGTGTCGATATTCGCGGGCTGGACCTGGGGCTTCTCCAGGCTGGGGCGGGCGTAAAGGGAGAGTTCGAGAACCGGTTGAAGAGCGTGATCACGCAGGTCAAAGAATCCCCGAAGCCGATCATCCTGTTTATCGACGAAGCCCATACGTTGATCGGTGCAGGGGGCGCGGCTGGCACCAGCGACGCTGCGAATCTGCTCAAGCCCGCCCTTGCACGGGGCGAGCTGCGCACAGTCGCCGCGACGACCTGGTCCGAGTACAAAAAGTACTTCGAAAAGGATGCTGCTCTGGAAAGACGGTTCCAGATGGTGAAAATTGACGAGCCGTCGGTGGAGCTGGCGACAAGCATGCTCCGGGGCATCAAAGGAAAGTACGAAGCCCACCACGGCATCCAGATATCTGATGATGCAGTGGCGACGACGGTCAAGCTGGCGGAACGCTTCATCTCCGGCAGGCAGCTGCCCGACAAGGCGGTAGACCTTCTCGACACTTCGGCGGCCCGGGTCAGGATGGCACAAACCTCGAAGCCCGCGGCTCTTGACGACGCCGAAAGACGGCTGCAGAACCTCGACGTGCGAATCGCCGCGGTGAAGCGGGACCTCGAAGGCGGCCTCCTCGCAGACGGAAAGACGCTGACCGCCCTGGAAGATGAACGGACGAGCGCGGAAACGAAGCGCGCGGAACTTGAATCACGGTGGAAAAAGGAAACCGGGATCGCGGTGAAGATTGGCGAGCTGCGGCGCCAGCTCCACGAAGTAGTGTCGACTGCGGGACCGAAGGGGCCGGACG
>JAGDMJ010000157.1 GCA_017860555.1 Bacteroidota bacterium | reverse complement strand
CTCGCAGTGCACGCACATGCGCGGCTGCGAGTCCACCCGCGGGTTGTCCAGATCCCCGGAAAAGTACTGATCGATCTTCAACCAGTGCATTTCGCGGGAATTTGCCACCTGCTCTTTCCCCACGATCGGAATGTTGTTTTCCGCCTGGCAAGCAACGACGCATGCGTTGCACCCTGTGCAGGCGTTCAGATCGATCGACATTCCCCAGGCATACCCTTCGTATTTGTATTCCGGATAGAGCGTTTCTTCGCGAGCGGGGGCTTCCACCAGTTCGCTCGCGAATTCCGGATGCTTCAGGAAGTCGGCCAGCGTCGCATGGCGCACAGGCGCCCGCCCTTCCATCGCATGATGTTCCTGCGTGACCGAGAGCGGATACCGTTCACCGGTCTTCTGTACGGAGAGTCCGCCGCCAGACCAGAGGGCGTCCGAAGTCCTGAGCCGGTACGCATCGAATCCCGTGCCGCTTCCCACCTTTCCCGTGCGCGTCCGGCCATAGCCGAAAGACACCGTGACGCACCCGTCCGGTTGACCGGGCAGGATGAAGACCGGGAAGTTCTGGGTCCGTCCTTTGTAGGTGAGGCTGACGAGATCGGCGGTGGCAAGGCCGAGGCGCTGCGCGGTGGCCGGGGCCATGATTGCCGCGTTGTCCCAGGTGAGTTTCGTCAGCGGCTTTGGCAACTCCTGCAGCCAGCCGTTATTGGCGAAGCGGCCGTCCCAGATCGTGGGATCAGGCCTGAAGGCGATTTCCAACCCTTCCGTCTGCGCCGCCGCAGGTGCCCATGACGCGGGCGAACCGGACACAATGGCATTCCGGACTGCGGCTGCAGTCGCCGGGACGATGCCGCCATTGAGGGCATCCTGCCAGAAGCTCTCAAAGCCGCGATCTCCCTGTTGACTTCTCCAGAAATTTTTCACAATGTCATGGCTGGAAACGCCGGTCTCTCCAAGAAAGACCGAGAGAAGTTCATGAGGCGATACTCCGTTGAACAGCGGAGCGATCAACGGCTGCATGATCGTCACCGTTCCGTCGAACGCCCGAGCATCGCTCCAGGTCTCCAGCGGATGGGCCTGGGGAATGTGCCAGTGGGATTGCGATGCCGTTTCATCGTCGTAGAGTCCCAGATGGACGCGAAGCGGCACGTTGTTCATGGCCTTTGTGAAGTCCTGATCCGCCGGCGCGTCGTACACGGGGTTGCCGCCCACCATCAGCAACAGGTCCACCTTGCCGGCGTTCATGTCGGACACAAGCGCGCTCAAAGAGGCAAGCTGGTTCTCTGGACGCGCCTCCACAGGATCGGTATGGATAACCGTGCGTCCGGCATTTCCCAGTGCCTGATTGACGGCATGGACGATGGCATGAACCGATGCGGCTTGGTATTCGCCCGGGATCACCACGCAGGCGCCGCGGTGTGCCTGCAAATCCTTCGCAGCCGAGACGATCCAGCGCTGCTGCCCGTCACTCAACGTCATGGACCCCACCTGAACCCCTTCCAATCCGATTTCGCGTGCGAGCAGACGCGCAGCCTGTTCGATCTGGCTTGGCTTCATTGGAAGTCTGTGGTCGGCCGACGCCCCGGTATTTGTCGCGTTGCTCTCAACGACATAGAGCCGATTCATGTGCTTCTCGCCGGATCCCGGCTTTCGCCGGGACGCGAACTCGCGCGAGTAGCGGAGGCTTGCCGGACCGTAGCAGAGGAAGTCGGAATCAAGCGAGAAGATCACATCGGCGGCGTCGATGCGATAATGGGTTTCCAGATAACTGCCAAAGGCGAGCCTCGCCCCTTCTCTCACGGCATCGCTGCCGACGGCATCATACTGATGCCACCGGGCTTCCGGAAATCGCTGCTGAAGCGCCCGGCACTGGCTCGCGAACGTCGGGGACGTAATGGTCTCCGTTAGGATTCGCAGGCCGGAACCCTTCAAGGCAAGCTGGGCATCCAGCGCCGGCCGAATTTCATCAACAAACTTCTCCCATGGCGTAACCAGCCCTCGGTGTGTGACCACCTGGGAACGGTCAGGATCATAAAGCGTGAGGATGGCCGCCTGCATGAAGATATCCGTCGCGCCCATGCTCGCCGGATGCGCAGGATTCCCTTCGATCTTGGTCGGACGTCCCTCATGGCTTCGGACCAGCGTGCCCACAGCGTAGCCGCCCATGACGAACGCCGTCGCATACATCAGGGGCAATCCCGGCACCACTCCCTCGGGTGTCCGCACGTACGGAACGATCTTCTCTTCCGGTTGCACGCCGCACGAACTGAGGCCGGCCAGGGCAAGGGAAGCCGCCATGAGCTTCAGGAAAGAGCGGCGATCCAACGAGGAGGGCCATTCGGAGGCCTGCCGGGGGAATTCTCTGTGCAACATCTCGTCGAATTCCTTCGTCCCGGCAAGTTCCTCGAGACTGCGCCAGTAGTGTTGTCCACTGGTGGCGCCGAGTTTCGCCCGAAGAGAAGCTATATCGAGAGGGTGAGTCCTGTCCTTGCTCATCAGCGGTGGCAAATTGAACAATCCGAGAGTTGTTTGGTTTTGACGGAGTACTCTTTCACCAGCTTCAACCCAAGCTCCTCCTGGTTTTGCGGGGCCTTGTACTTCATGTTGAAGACCTCCGACCGCGGACGGATATTCTTTTCAGGCTCGCGATGGCAGTCCAGGCACCAGGACATGTACAGCGACTCCTGCCGCCAGACCAGGGGCATCTGGTCGACCTGGCCGTGGCAGGTCTGACAGCCCATGCCTTTTGAGATGTGAATGCTATGGTTGAAGAAAACGAAACCAGGAAGGTCGTTGACGCGGTTCCACCGCAGCGGCGTGTTGGTCCTGTAGCTTTCCCGGACGGGAGCGAGGAGCGGGCTGCCGGTCCACACCTGCGAGTGACATGTCATGCATGTGCTGGTCGGGGGAATACCCGCAAAAGAGCTCTTTTCGACGGAGGTATGGCAATAACGGCAATCGATGCCGAGGCCGCTGACGTGGTGTTCATGGCTGAAGGGTACGACCTGCTCGCGAGGCTCGCTCGCGCTTGTGTAGTATGACGAGCGGTACGAAAGCACACCGGCGAGGGACAGTGCACCAATAATGATCACGAGAGCAACAATGCTCGCTTTCGAGATCACTTTCATACTCGGATGAAAGATTTGAGCCATGCGGCTGGCAGATCCTTTGGACAAAGAACAGATGGCTAGATAGACGGCATACTGAACACAGCAACCCTTCTAACGGTTCCAGGTTTTCCCCTTTTCCTCCCAGCAATCCGGAATTCTTTCTATATTGCCTGGAAGCATCCCTGGATCAGGTCGCAGGGGGGCTCTCCGCCCTTCTCGCAACCATTGAGTCCCCATTCCTGTTACTAGGTGAACGAAGATCCATCCCATGGCACACAAAAAACCTATTGCCGTCTACGGCGCGCTGGCCGCCAATACCGCCATTGCCGCCACGAAGTTTACGGCGGCGGCATTCACCGGCAGCTCGGCGATGCTCTCCGAAGGGGTCCATTCACTCGTCGACACCGGCAACCAGGGGCTTCTCCTCCTGGGCATCAATCGAAGCCGGAAAGCGCCGGACGACGAGCATCCTTTTGGATACGGGAAGGAGTTGTACTTCTGGGGGCTCATCGTTGCCGTGATACTTTTCGGGGCTGGAGGAGGGATTTCCATTTACGAAGGGATCCTCCATGTCATCGAGCCGAGGGTCTCCACAAGCCCGACCACGAACTTGATTGTCCTTGGGGCATCGTTCGTTTTCGAAGCGATATCATTCGGCATTGCCATCTTCAAAGAGTTCCTCCCGGGAAAAGGGAAACGTTCGGTCAAGGAAGCCATCCGCCGGAGCACGGATCCGTCGCTCTTCGTCGTCTTGTTCGAAGATGCCGCCGCCCTGATCGGGCTTGCCATCGCTGCCGTCGGCATTTTCCTTGCTCATCTGCTCGACTCTCCGGTGATTGACGGCGTCGCCTCGATCGCGATTGGTGTGGTCCTTGCAGCAGTCGCGATCTATCTCACGCATCAGAGCAGGGGATTGTTGCTCGGACGGAGTGTGGGGAAGGAGGTGCTGCAGGAAATTCGCGACGCGGTGGCAAAAGACCAGGCAGTGGCGGCAGTTGCCCAGCCCCTCACCATGCATCTCGGACCGGAGGATGTGCTCTTGAACCTGGAAGTGAAGTTCCGTGACGGCTTACCCAGTCAGGACATTCCATCGGCGATCAGCCGCATCGAGAACTCGATCCGGGAAAAACACCCTGCCATTACGCGGATATACATTGAGGCAGGAGCGGTGTCGGAAAAGGCTGAAAACAGGGAATCGGGGTAGTGCCCATCTCCAAGCCCCCACTGTGGCTATTCCAACCGGTCACTCGTTTCGCAGCGCCTCAACAGGATCGACGCGTGCCGCCCGTGCCGCGGGATAATACCCTGCAATAAGGCTGACGCCGATGCCAACTCCCAGGGACATAAGGATCAGCCACGGCGGCAGCGAAAAGAGATCCATCTCCGGAATTCCTTCACTCCTCATGTATGCCTGGGCCACGGCAGAGACGATCCGCGTGATGACCCAGCCGAAGAAGATCCCTCCAACCGTGCCAATCGCTCCGATCACGCCTGATTCCACAAGGAAGAGCCACCGGATGTCGATCTCGTCCGCGCCGAGGGACTTGAGAACGCCAATTTCTTTTCGCCGTTCCGTGATCGACATGACCATCGTATTGACGATGCCCAGCGATGCCGTGATGAGCGCGATCAGTCCCACGACCCCGAGCGCCATATCAAAGTAGACGAACATCTTCTGGATTTGCTCGAACTCCGCCGCAAAGCTGAACGTCCTGAACCCCATCGCCTCCACGGAATCGCGGATGCTTTTGTAGAAGACCTTGGGGTCAAAGTCGATCGTAACCTGCGGGAAGGTCTTGCTGTCGGCTCCGCCGGACTGCGAAAACAGTGTCCCGCTCCGCAACGCACCAAAGATTTCCATCGGGTTTCCTGTGGGTCCACCCTGGGTGAAGCGCGAGGCGGTGGTCATCGGAACGATGATCTGTTCGCCCCGGATGCGGAAGCCGCGTGCTCCTTCACGCACGCCGCAGATGATGAGCGTGTCAGTGATCTCCCTCTGGTTGCTCATGTAGCCGTCCAGGAACCTCTTGAACGCTTCACTCGCTTCCACGCGGAGCACCTTGTTCAGGTAGTCGGTGTTGCCCAGCGAATCCATGCGGAGTCCCCGCGCTCGGCGCATGAGCATCCCCGGGCCGTCACCCACGATACGCGCAACGCCGCTGTCGACGGTCGAGACCCGCGCCGAAAGGGTCAACTTCAGGCCGATGATGGAATCAGGAGAGCTGATGCCGGCGCGTTTCAATATGTCTTCCGTCACCATTGCCTGACGTGAGCTGTTGCTGTCAAACGCCGTTCCGGCGACCATCCGGGAAAAGAGCTTCGTCTTCACGGCAGCCGAGGGGAGCGCCTGCGCTTTGGAGGAGAATGTAGAATCGCCGATCCTTACCGTAACGTTAAAGGCATCGAACGGATAGACGAGATTCACCCCGGGTATGGCCGCGATGCGCTCCAGGGCACTCCTGTCCAGTTCCGGCGCGTTGGAGGTATCGGGGGCAGGTTCACGGTTCGGGTTGTATTTCGGGTAGACCTGCATGGTCGAGAAGAGCCCGAGGTTATTGAACTCTCGCTCGATGTACTCCTGGTTGCCGGCACCGAAGGAGAGCATCGCGACGAACGCCGCGATCGCGATGAGTATGCCCGCGGTCGTGAGAAATGTGCGGAGCTTCATTCGGACGAGATTGCCGGTGGAGATGACGATGAGATCGCGCATGGTCATGGACGTTTCTCCCCGACGACTGTGGATGGAGTGCCTTCCACCACGTGGCCATATTGCATCCTGATGGTTCGGTGAGCCTCCTGCTGGGCCATTTCCAGGTTATGCGTCACCATCACGATCGTGAGCCCCCCTTTGTTCAGCTCGGTAAGCAGCGTGGCGATCTGGGCAGAGTTTTCGAAATCCAGGTTGCCGGTCGGCTCGTCGGCGTAGAGGATTTCAGGGTTTTTCACGACGGCCCGGGCCACGGCGACCCGCTGCTGTTCACCGCCGGAGAGATCTGCGGGACGGTGGGTAATCCTGTCGGCAAGTCCCAGCTGTTCCAGTGCGGCGGCGGCAAGGCGCCTGCGTTCGGCTGGCGTCCTGGTGCTGAAGTAGAGGGCTGTCTCAACGTTCTGGAGCGCGGTATAGTGAGAGATCAGGTTGAACGATTGGAAAATCATACCCACTTTTTGTGCCCGGTACGCAGAGAGCTGGCGGCGCGACATTTTGGAAAGGGGCGTGCCGTTGAGATCCACCATCCCGGAGGTTGGCGTATCCAGGCCTGCCAGGAGATTGAGTAATGTGGTCTTGCCGGATCCGGAAGAACCCACGATGCCGAGAAACTGACCGCGGTCTACGGTAATGGACACATGATCAAGCGCCTTGACCACATGATGCCCCCGGTCATAGTACCGACAGAGATCGACAGTGCGGATATATGGTTCAGCCATGGGGTGGTTGGGCTGCGATGTGGAAGGCCAGTGCGGACGGTTCTTATTTCATATAGTATAAACGAGCGCCGTCAAACAAAGTTACGTACTACGCAGCTCTGTTTCAAGAACAGTAGTCTGTAGTCAGTAGCCAGTAGTCAGTGAGAAGCGCGTTTAGTTACCCCCCGAGCGTGCCACGGCGCACTCATTCCAAGTGATCGTCACAGTAGTGTTTTTCTCTGACTACTGACTACTGGCTACCGGCAACTAAACCATGATCAAACCCTGCCTTATAGCAAGCGTCACCGCTTCCGTGCGGCTCGTTGCCCCAAGCTTGCTCATTATCGACGAGACATGGAATTTTGCAGTGTGCTCAGAGATGGCAAGCCGGGTAGCGATGTCCTTGTTGGATCCTCCTTCGGCAAGGATCGCAAGGACCTCTTTTTCCCGGAACGTTAATGGTTCGACGAGAGATGCGGGACGGTTGGTGACAGGCGGGCGGCCAGGAAGTGCAGCTGAGAGAATGTCGGAATGGAGCACGACGAGTCCGGCTGCTGCGGCTCGGACGGCCGCAAGGAGCACTTCACGCGAGACCCGCCGGGGGAGGATTCCTTTTGCCCCGGTGCGTAATGCATCAGTTGGCAGAAGCGAAGCGGGGTCTTCTACGAGGAGAAGAAGCGCCGTGGCGGGGCCGCTCAGGTCCAGCGCGTCGCTCCAGAGCGACTCCTCATCTGCGTCAGCGACCTCCGCAACGATTACGTCGGGCGGATCGTCGTCCCGGATTTCGCTGCGCGGGGTT
>JAGDMJ010000156.1 GCA_017860555.1 Bacteroidota bacterium | reverse complement strand
CCGATGAGAACGATAAGCATAGGCGCTCCTGCACCCCGTCCAAGAAGGAGAGGTTTGAGGAGGTTGTCGCTGACCCCGACAAAGACAGCCCAGACTGTAAACAGGATGGCGGAAATCGTATCTGCAGTCGCCCACATGTAAATCGCTGCCGGCAGCATCACCGGGAGAGTCCCGATCTGAACGACACAGAGGATCAGACAGAGGAAGGCCCAGAGCCCTGCGCCTGGAATCCCCGCGATCAGAAACCCCAATCCGGCAAATACCGCCTGAATGAAGGCAACGCCCAGGACACCGCGAAAAACGCTCCGCACCGTTGAGCCCGCGACGTCAACGAGATCATGGCCTTTCTCCCCCGCAAGGCGATAGCCAAGGGCATGAGCAAAACGCCTTGCACCTTCCCCGTATGCGAGCATCACACCTCCGACAATCACAGAGACAAAGAAGAGCAACACTGCGAGACCCATCTGACCTGCCGCAGAGAGAAGCCAAATCCCTGCCTCCCTGATCTCGGGAGCGTACTGTAGGACCGTCTTCTCCATGTTCTGTGCCGCACCTGCCCAGAGCCCGGATAACTGCTTTCCGATGAGCGGCCACGACTCCACAGATGGTGGAGGCGGGGGGAGAGTCAGGGTTCCTTCTTTCAGCTGTGTCGCTAGAGCCTCGATTCCGCTGATGAATGTCCCCGCCAGAAGCCAGGCGGGCACGATCATGATCAGCAGCATCACGAGCGTCATGATGGTGGCAGCGAGCCCTTTCCGTCCTTTCAAGCCCGACGCAATCCTCTGGTACGTGGGATATGCCGCAATCGCAATGATGATCCCCCAAACGATCAGTGCCAGGAAGGGGGAAACGATGCGATAGCACATGAAAGCCAGAATGGCGATGACTGCGATTCTGATGCCCGCCTCGATACTCTTGGCCACGAACAAATTTTGGTCCAACTCACCGTGCGACGTCTCCAGGCCATCAGGTGTTTTCACTGGACTTCTGCCTCCTTTCGAGAATGAATAAGTTCTCCGACCCAGGCACCGAGAAGGAGCCCGACCGCCATTGCGCCAACAATAAATCCAGCCTGCACGAAAAGTGTAAGAGAAGCAGCAACAAACGCAGGGTCTGCCCCCCTCCCCTCTGCCGATATGCGGAGCGCCCCGGCGAAGCTCTCGTAGATGAAGAGGCCCGGCATCATGGACACCGCTGCCGCAAAAGCAACGGTCGCAAACGGCAGACGAAACTTGCTGGCGGCTGCCATAGCTGCAAGCCCGATAAACAGACAAGCAAGAAAGGTTGCAGCGACCTGGCTCAATCCGTGTTCCATGCTCATGAAGCGGATCCCGTGGCCGCTCGAGCCGCAGAGGACCGTGATCCAGAGGACCCGCCACGGAGTGTTGTAGAACACCGCGAACGCACACGCGGCTATGCCGGCCAGCAGCATGTCCAGAGGAAGAGTGAGTTGCGTCGCGGGCGACGGTGTCACGACGTGTCCCATCGCGCCTATAGTCATTCGAACACCGACAAGCACGCCGAGCGAGGCCGATACCAGAATGGTCGCGGCTAATCCGAGGCGAGCGACGGCAGCCTGCATCTGATTCTCCAGCATCTCCTGTACGGTGTGGATCAGATGCGGGCCCGGTACCAACATGAGTGCGGGCACGATGAGGCAAATGCCCGGGGTCCCGGTCCAGCCCGCACGAATCGCAATTCCACCCAGCAGACCCCCGATCAGAGCGGCGGCAAAAGGGAGGAAAAAGAAAACCGCATGTCGTTTGCCGAGTTCTTTGCGGGCAAGAAGGCCCAAAGCGGAAGCAACGCCAGTCACCGCGATCGCGCCCCAGTCCGCCCGGAGAATCCACGCAAGCGCCGAGGCTCCGAGGCCGAAGAGCAGCGCAAGCAACCAACGGCCATACTCTGAAGGTGCACGCGCGATCCCCTCAAGCCGCGCTATTCCCTCCTGCACATCAATGCGATCTGCACAGAAGTCATCAAACACTCGAGCGGTGAGCAGGTTCAACGCAGCATTCAGTCGAAGTTCGGGCACCTGGACAGTGCAGGAGAGTCTCCCCGCGGGAAAGAGAATGACTTCCCGGTAGGCTACAACAACCGATACACTCAACTCCATGTGCTCTGCAAGGCGACCTATCTGCCGTTTGATGGTTCTGGTTCGCGCACTGTATTCCAGGAGCAGGCGAGCAGCCAGACGGAGAAACTGCATCGCATCTTCGGCACCTACGGCGAGTCTCGCAGGGCTTTCACGTGAATTCTGTTCCAAGGTCACCCCTCGTGCCAAACGGGTATTTGTTTTAGCTTCAGTGAGGGCGTTCGGGATAGACTGACTTCACCGGAATACTATTGGGAGGATGAAGACCAGGATCTTTGCCCGCCGACTCGGGGTCGGCAATTTCCGATGTGAACCGCAACAATGGAGGGACTTGACGGATAAAGCGTGAACTTGTTCCCGACGAAGGCATAGAAAGGTCAGTCTCCACTAGTACAAGGTCGTCTGCCATGCCACCGACAGCGTCGTAAAGTTGGCTCCGATGCGGACGATCGCTCCCGTGCTCGCCCCGAACTTCACCGAATGGCTTCTCCCCACCGGCAACACGAGGGTTCCCCCGACCCGCATGTTCTTCGCCCGGTCATCCTTGCCTAGACCGTTGACGGTGGATCGGCCACCCGCGTAGAATGTCATATCGAATGCCCCCCACATCATTGGCATTACATTGTAACTGAGATGCGCCTGGAAAGCCGCGAGGGGATCCTGCGCCCTGACTGCGGTCCCGGGATAGAACGATCTGTTGGTGGTAAAGAGCCAGACGCCGGCATAGACGTCAATGAGCCAACGATCGCCCATTGGATGTGACAGGGCGATCTCAGGTTTGAATGCCCACCGATGGGCCCCCAGGTTGATAAGCTTCTCTGGAAAGTACTGCCCTATTGGAACGACGACAGTGATGCTTACCCCCATGATTGTTTCGCGCGTGACCTTCGCAAACTCCTCTACTGTCGTCGCCGGGGCGCCAAAGGGCAACATGGAGAAGCGGACACGCATGTCGGAGAGTCCCGCACGGTTCGTTGATGTGGGCTCCCCCATGACGAGAGCCGATGCCTGGGCCCAGCTGTACGGCAGCGCGACGAAGGCCTGCGCAGTTTGCCCGAACATCCCGAACGTACGTCCAACACCGAGCATCGGCGTTTCTACCGACGCCTGCAGATCCTGGATTGGCACGGTGGCGTCGGTAACGACCCCTCCGTGCGAGTACGAGAAGCCGGCGACCAGGAGAGTGATATCGACAGGCACATGGGGATAGGCTCTCGGATCAAGATCCTGCGCGGACGCGATTCCCAAAAGCAATTGGAAGCAAATCGCACCGACGAAGAAGCGAAGAGGTTTCATGCCTTATTTCATGCTTGCACGGACATCGATCAGGGCTTGGTCGAAGGAGTCTACCCGGATGAAGCCCATACGCGGGTACTCCATGTCGATGATGACGTAGACGGCGAGTGTCAGGATAAGGGAAAAGCCCACGATATGAATCCAGCTCCGGGAAGGCCCGCCGGCCATGCCAAAACCTGCCAGAAGTGCACACACGAGCGCCAGAATACCCAGCAGCACATAGATCATCACAGGGGGGTGGATCTGTGTCGCCCAGAAGCGCGTGTTGGCTATATCGAACATTTCGTTCAGCGCCGGGAGCAACACAATGGCCGTTTGCGGTTTGGTGTCATCCCTCGTGGCCGCAACGGCGGCGTTCCAGATCTCCCGTTGCAGATCATTCGCCTTTGAGATCTCGGCCAGCGCGGCATCATAATCCGGCAACACTCTATAGGTCTGAATCCGGGTGTCGACATATCTCCGGACGAGATCCCGGATCGCTGGCTGGGCTGCGGAAGGCAGCAGATCCAGCCGCATATAGGCGGTGCCGATGTCATTGGCTTCCTCCACGATCAGCTGTCGGCGCTCATCGAAGCGGGACGCAGCTCCCGAAAACGTGAAGGCAATGACCAACCCCATCAGGCCGAACAGTGCCCCTTCGACCACGCTCAGACCGCTGGTGAGTTTGTCGTCTGCTTTGGAACGCAAGCGCAGGCGCCGGCCAATTTCCAGGAAGAAAATCATGCCCAGGAAAAGAAAGATAAGGGCAGCCACTCCTGCAATCATCGTTGCGTACATTTGTCCCTCATTTCGGGGTTGCTTGCGGATTTGCTCAAACTGCAGCACGTGCTGTGCAGCAACGGCCTATCCCGGCTCGTCGCGGGATTTCACGCTAACGTCTGAACGTATGAGGCGGTTATTGTCAGGGCTCTCTGGGGTGCCGGATCTCAGAGAAGAGCGCCAAAGAGGTGAGACAACAATGAACAATACAGAAAACCTCATGAAACTGCAACTTGAGGATGCCCGTGCAATCCCCGGACAGAGGGCCCGGAATCTGATCTCTGAAACAGATACTGAAGTAAGAAAATCATTCTGGGCGGAACACACCGCCCTCTCGGAGGCTGGGCGATCAATGTGGCCGAGCGAGTATGATTGTAGATTATTACGGTTTCACTCTATTCGGCCCTGGTCATACAGTTCCCAGAATTTCTCAGGCGGCATACGTCTGTCCAGACTCGATCCAATCTCCGTGAGTGTCTTCATGCCTCGGACGATCTCCATGCCCACTTTCACACTCTTCGGAGAGAAAATCAACCGTTGGAGCTTGAGCCCCTTGATGGGGGTCAAGTCGCTCACCTTGCTCCCTCCGAGGTGCAGTCGTTCAAGCGAGGAGATCTTCGAGAGGGGGTGGAGATCAGAAACCTTTGTCCGTTCCAGTGTGAGACTCACCAAAGGACACTCCGCGAGCGGTGTAATGTCCTGCACCGGAGTGTCGCTCAGCCAGAGCTGTTGAAGAGGCATGCCTCGCAGAGGGCGGAGATCTCTCACTGAAGTTTCAACGAGCATCAATTCCGTCAGGGGCATACCTTCGAGCGGACGCAAATCGGAAACGCCAGTGGCATTCAAGTAGAGTTTGGCGAGCCTCATACCCGCGAGCGGACGCAGGTCGGAGACGCCGGTCTCCTCTGCCCCAAGCACGACCAGAGGCATCCCCTTCAGTGGCGTAAGATCCGACACCTGCAGACCTCGGAGATCGAGTGCTCCAAACGATATCCCATGGAGGGGTGTAAGATCTGTCACCCCCCCTCGGCTGAAATCCCCGACCAGCCCGATGTCCGGCTCAAGCCCGAATTGCGCCTGATCCCGGTATTCCGGGTTTGACAGGCGAAGGCGCCCGTGCACAAGTTCCGGGTTGCTGATCACCTGGGCGGCAGTAAGGCTCGACGTCTGGGCTACACTGTTCTGCGCAAGGGAGACCATAGCAATAAGGAGGAGAGACAAGAGCCGGACGTTCACAAGATCCTCACATTCGTGGTTATCAGAAGCTGGTAGCGCCGGCCGCACGCGGGTAGTTGGTTAAGTTACATGGATTCAATTGAATTGTCAATTTGTAAATCAACATTCGTGACGACAAAGTGCCTGTCATGTCGGATGACCGAGCTTGTCGGCAACAAGCAACCAGCAGCCAATACCCAACAACCACCCACTATCCTTCGTCCCATCTCGAGAGCGCTCGAAAGTCCATATCCAGACTCCGAGTCACAATCTAGACTCGACAGTCTTGGGTGGTTCACAAATCGTCAATAAATCCCTATAATCAGGCGGCACGAGTTTTGCATTGGATATTGTTCTCTTCTCACCGATATTGCCACTCTTCCGGACAGTGCATCTCTTTGCTTGTGCCGGGAGACCGTTCTTACCAATCCCAGAAACTAGGAGAAATGACAATGGAAAAGTCATTCGATTTACCCGGGATCTCCGATAGCTCCTGTGGTGGTTGCACCTCCACGGCATGTTCAGCTTGTCCATCCGCCCCTTCACTGAACGAAGTGTCCCGGAGCCTCAGTCGGCGTCAGTTCACTCAAACCCTCGTTACGGGATCCATGGGCGCAATTCTGCTGGGCTGCTCTCGAGCTGAAACGCCGTCGAGCGGGGCTGGCGTGAAGTCGGATACGCTCGCTGCCGGACTCGCCGCGGATCCCACCAAGGGCAGGGGTCCGATCATCACCGTGCTCGATGAGTTCTACAAGATGGGACCCGGACCATCGAGTTCTCACACCATGGGCCCGATGCGCATTACCTATGATTTTTTCCAGCGGGTCTCCAAGCTTCCGGCTGATCAGTTGAAGCGGGCAACCGCACTCAAGGTCCATCTCTACGGAAGCCTCAGCGCCACGGGGAAAGGTCATGGCACCGATAGGGCCTCGCTCGCCGGATTGCTCGGGAAGTCACCCGCGACCTGCCCTCCCCAATTTCTTGACGATCTGGCGGCAAATCCTGAAAAAGCCTACGCGGTTGCCATCGGGCCTGCCAACCTCATGCTCACACTCAAGGACGTCATCTTCGATGCGACGAAGGGAGAATTTCACCACCCGAACACCATGACTGCAAAACTTCTTGCGGGCAACGAGACCTTGTACGAACTGGAATACTATTCGGTCGGCGGAGGGTTCATTGAGTGGAAAGGATACAAACCGCCGGATAAGGGAACGCCCAAATATCCGTTCGCGCATGCAAAAGAGCTGAAGAAATATCTTATTGACGACAAGGTTCCGCTTGGGAGACTGCTCCTTGAGAACGAAATGGCGATATCCGGAAGGAGCGAGAAGGAGATCTGGGAGTTCCTCGACACTGTAGCGGAAGTGATGATCCGCGGGGTCGATACCGGACTCAAGGTCGAGAGTGTCCTTCCCGGACCCATCAAACTGCACAGCAAGGCCGCGGAAATGTATCGCAATCTTCAAAAGTCAACGAAAGGGATGGCAGGCCGGGCCATCAGCACTGTTGCATCCTATGGCTTCGCCATGGGTGAGGAAAATGCGCGCGGCCACATCATTGTCACGGCTCCTACGGCCGGCTCTGCAGGAATCCTCCCCGCCGTATTGAAGTCCCTTCGCGATCTTAAGACCCCGACGCAGAAAATTCGTGAAGGGTTCCTGGCCGCGGCAGCGATCGGCTACCTCTGCAAGCACAACGCCACGCTCTCCGGAGCGGAAGGGGGCTGCCAGGCCGAGGTGGGGGTCGGATCATCGATGGCTGCAGCAATGATCGCCCAGGCGTCGGGCGAAGGGCCCAAGGTTGTTGCCAACGCGGCAGAATCCGCTCTCGAGCATCACCTCGGCATGACCTGCGATCCAGTTGCCGGTTATGTGCAGGTGCCGTGCATCGAGCGCTGCGCGTATGGCGCTGTGAAAGCCTGGACTGCCTACTGCATCGCCAGCGAAGAGGCCCCTGAAGAACGCCGTGTCGACCTTGACACCGCTATCAGCGCCATGGC
>JAGDMJ010000155.1 GCA_017860555.1 Bacteroidota bacterium | reverse complement strand
CCCGCGCAGGTTGGATTTTTTCACCTCCTCCGTGACCTCTTCCGGTTTCAAGCTCAGCGCTTTGCGAAGCATCTCGTAGCCGCCGTGCGACTCGTAGATGTCAATGCGGTGGTAGTCTGGAATAGCGGGAAGAATGCGGAGTTCCATGGTCACGTCAGCCCGTTGAGGATCGTATCTACCTTCGCCGCGTCAAGGTTTTCGTAATACCTGTCACCGACCTGCATCATCGGCGCGGTCCCGCAGGAACCCAGGCATTCGGCCTCCACCAGCGTGAACCGGTTGTCAGGAGTGGTCTGCCCGGCCTTGATATTGAGCCTGGACTCGATGTGCTTGAGAATCTTCTCGCCATCCCTGAGCATGCACGATACATTCGTGCACACTTCGATCTTGTGCTTCCCGACCGGCTGTTTGTTGAACATCGTGTAGAAGGTCACCACCCCGTAGACGTGATGCACCGGGATGCCGAGCAGGTCGGCGATCTGTTTCATGCCTTCTTCGGACACCCAGCCATGCTCCTTCTGCCACATCCAGAGCGCATCGATGACGACCGACTGGGGGTGCTGGTAGCGTTTCTTCAGCTCTTCGATCCTTTTGAGGCTCTCTTCAGAAAGCATGGCTTCCTTCGTTCTGGTATCTGTCACGTAGCGTCATTGCGAGACCTGCCTCCCCGGGCGGGGCAAATCCGTCTGATCAGCAAATGACCGGCCGAAGTCACTTGTCCGCTTCGCCCATCACCGGATCCACGCTGCCGATGACGGCGACGATATCGGAGATCATTCCCCCCTTCAGCATGAGCGGAAGAGCGGAGAGATTCGTCATCGAGGGGGAACGGATCTTCATCCGCCAGGGGTGGCCTGTGCCATCGGATACGATGGTGAATCCAAGCTCTCCCTTGGATGACTCAGTACCCTGATAGATCTCTCCCACGGGCGGATTGATGCCCGTATTGATGAGCATAAAATCATGAATGAGTTCTTCCATCCGGGTATAGACCCGGTCCTTTCGGGGAAGAACTTTTTTCGGCTCATGCGCGTGGATCGGGCCGGCCGGCATGCGATCCAGGGCCTGCCTGAGGATTTTTGCGCTCTCTTTCATCTCTGCAAGCCGCACGTAAAACCGGGCCAGCGCGTCGCTTTCCGACAGCGTGATCACCTCGAAGTCCAGGGCATTGTAGACCAGATACGGGCTGTCCCTGCGGAGGTCACGGGGCACACCGGCCGCCCGGAGGATGGGTCCGGTCAGCCCGAGCCCGATCGCATCTTCTCTGGAAATGTAACCGACATCCTCACACCGATCGATGAAGATGCGGTTTGCCCGCAGCAGTTGTTCCACCTCTTCCAGATCCTGCGGGAACTCCCCGAGAAAATGGTCAAGCATCCCGGTACATTGTGGAGTCCAGTCCTGCTGCAATCCGCCAATGCGGGCGTAGCTTGTTGTGAACCGTGCGCCGCAGAGGACGTCATAAATATCCAGGAGTTTCTCGCGCTCGCGGAATGTCCAGAGCAGCACCGTCAGAGCCCCCACATCCATCGCCATGCTCCCCGTGGCCACCAGATGCGATGCGATACGCGCCATCTCGCAGCAGAGCACACGGATATATTGCGCCCGTTCCGGGACTTCGGTGCCGAGCAATTTCTCGACGGCCAGTACATATGCCACGTTGTTGGAAAGCGGAGAAAGGTAGTCCAGCCTGTCCGTATGCGGGATGAACTCGTGATACCCGCTGTTTTCCGCGATCTTTTCGTATCCTCTATGAAGATAGCCGAGCTCGGGAACTACCGCTTTCACCGTCTCGCCATCCAGCCTCACCAGTAGGCGGAGCACGCCGTGCGTGGCGGGATGCTGCGGGCCCATATTGAGAACCATGTCGTTCTCAAGCGGGTCCCCCATGGTCACCGTCGTGTCCTGGTCTTCAAGCGCGGCCAGGATCTGGCTTTTCTTCGACTCTTCGGAAGTTCGTGCGGACATGCGGCTCAACTTTCTCGTCGGCGATTACCGTCTGGGCAACGGGAGGGAATCGGGAATGCCCATCAGCGGGAAATCCTTTCGCAAAGGAAAATATTCAAATTCTTCAGGCATGTAGAGGCGCCTCAGGTCGGGATGGCCGGCAAACTTGATGCCAAACATGTCAAAGGTCTCGCGTTCATGCCAGTTGGCGCCCGGCCAGACTCCTGTGAGCGTCGGCACCGTCGGATCCTCCTCGTTCACCAGCACCTTCAGGCGGAGATATTTCTTGTGCTCAAGGGAATAGAGCGTGTAGTTGACCTCGAAGCGTTCCGCTTCACGGAACCGGTCCACGCCGACGATGTCGATGAGCATATCGAATGCCAGCGTCGGATCATCCTTCAGAAACTGTGCCACCGCAGGCAGATCAGCGGTGCGCACTGTGACCGTCAGGTCATTGCGGAATTCCTCGCTTCCGCGGACGCTTGCCGGAAACCGAGCCTGGAGGCGCTCCGTGATCACCTGGTTCATGTTGCGTCCCCGGCTTTCGCCCCCGGGCGTTCCGGGAGATAGATGGGTTCGCGGCGGATCAGGCTGCCCACGGTCCGCTCCGTGGCTACTTGCCTCTGTAGTTCGATCAGGGCATGAAGCAGATTCTCCGGGCGGGGCGGACATCCGGCGACGAAAACGTCAACGGGAAGGAACTGGTCGATTCCCTGCACCACCGAGTAGGAGCGGAACATCCCGCCCGAGGAAGCACAGGCACCCATGGAGATCACCCATTTGGGATCGGGCATTTGATCATAGATCTTGCGGACAACTTTTGCCATCTTGTAGGTGACTGTTCCGGCCACGATAATGACATCGCATTGCCGCGGCGTGAAGCGCATAACCTCCGAGCCGAATCTCGAGATGTCGAAGCGCGGCGAGGCGGTGGCCATCATTTCGATGGCGCAGCAAGAGATCCCCATCGGCATCGGCCAGAGCGAGTTCTTCCTCGCCCAATTGATGACGTCATCGAGGCGCGCCGTCAGAAACCCGTCGCGCTGCAGGGTTTCTAACGCCATTCCAGAGCTCCCTTCTTCAAGATATAAAGATACCCGACGAGCAGGATTCCGATGAAGACCATCATCTCGATGAAACCGGCAACGCCCAGCTCCCGGAACATCACAGCCCAGGGATACATGAACACGATTTCGATGTCGAACAGGATAAACATCATGGCGACGAGGTAAAACTTCACCGAGAAGCGTTCAAGCGCGCTTTTCACCGGCTCCATCCCGCTTTCGTACGTGGAGAGCTTCTCTTCAGTGGGGCGCTTCGGGCCAATCCACCGGCTGATGCTGGAAAAAACAATCCCGGCGATCAGGCCAAGCGCCAACATCAACACGATTGGGATGTATGCTTCCATGCAGACGATTCGTACCTTATCAACTTTTCCAGAGTGACCGATAGGCGACTTCCGCACGACTTTGATTCTTGCGGAAGTCAATGTGAGAAAAATGTACCAAAAAATGGGGGGAAAGTCAAAATAGGGGAGAGGGAAGAGCGAAGAGGGAAGAGTGGTTCAAACGGATTCGCGTTCATCTCCCTCTACCTTCTTCGCTCTTCCCTCTTCCCTCTCATGTCACTCCCTCATACATGCTCTCGATCACATCAGCATACCGCTTCTCCACCACGCTCCTGCGCACCTTCTGCGTCGGCGTCAACTCTCCTTCCTCTACCGTGAACTGGTGATCCAGCAAAACAAATCTCCGCACACGTTCGTAATTTGCCAGGTCTTTCTGAATCACGTTAATGTCCCGCTCGATCAACTGGTAGATCTCCTCCCGCCGGGTGAGATCCGCCGGGGTGGCATAGGCTAGTTTACGCGCATCTGCATACTCCTTTATCACTTCAAAATCGGGGACGATCAGGGCCGTCAGGTACATGCGATGGTCCCCGATCAGCATAAGCTGCTCGATATACTTGCTGGTGAGGAAGAGATTCTCGATCGGCTGCGGGGCGATGTTCTTTCCTCCGGAACTGACGATAAGATGTTTCTTCCTGTCCGTAATGTGAAGGAACCCATCAGCATCGAACATGCCGATATCGCCGGTATGCAACCACCCTTCCCGGTCGATCGCCTGCGCCGTCGCTTCGGGCTGGTTCCAGTATCCCGTCATGATGTTTGGGCCACGTGCGAGGATTTCTCCATCAGCTTCGATTCTGACCTCCACACCGGGGATGGGCTGTCCCACGGATCCGAACCGGTAGTTCTGCAGCCTGTTGGCAGTGATTACCGGGGATGATTCCGTCAGGCCGTACCCTTCAATCACCGTCAGCCCCATCGCCTCAAAGAACTCGCCCAACTCACGCGCGAGCGCGGCGCCGCCGGAGACGAAGAAGCGCATCCGTCCACCCGTTTTCTCGCGAAGCTTGCTGAAAACCAGCCTGTCAGCAATTGCGCGCTTTCTGCGCAGGCTTGCCGGTATGGCCCCGCGGCGGGAAGCAGCAGCATACTCTCTTCCGACAGCAAGAGCCCAGTAAAAGATCTTCTGTTTGAGCACAGAGCCGGCATCCACCTGCTTCATCACGCGGCTGTGAATCCTCTCAAACAGCCTGGGCACCGTCGTCACAATCGTCGGACGAACCTCCATCATGTTGTCCCGTACCGTTTCAACGCTTTCCGCGTATGCGACAGTTGCACCGCAGGCAAATCCCGTGTAGTATCCCGCCATCCGTTCAAATGTATGGCTCAGAGGGAGGAACGACAGCAGCACATCCCCGGGCCCGAACTCGATCACCTGCGCCGAACTTACGACATTGCTCACCAGGTTCCGGTGCGTCAGCATCACCCCTTTGGGATTGCCGGTTGTACCCGAGGTGTAGATCAGCGTGAGAAGATCGCCCGGTTTCACGGCACTGATCGACGCGCTCAGGAGGGTCGGATGCAACTCACGGTAAGCCTCCCCCATGCGCATCACTTCGGAGAAATTGAGCGTCGCAGGTCCGATAACCGTCCCCTTCTCGTTCATGACGATGATCGATTCGAGCGACGGGATGTTCTCCCGTACGCGCATGACCTTGCTGAGCTGAAACTGGTTCGAGACGATCGCGATGCGGACGCCGGCATCGTTGAAGATGTACTCGTTCTGCTTTGCGGACATCGTGGGGTAGACCGGCACGTCGACGGCCCCGAGGGCAACGATCGCCTGGTCGCTGATGACCCATTCGGGGCGATTCTCGGAAATGATCGCGACGCGGTCTCCCCGCCGCACGCCGAGAGCCGCCAGTCCGAAAGCGAAGTCCTCCACGCGGCTTCTGAGATCCGCGTAGCTGATTCCTTCATATTTCCCGCCCGTTTTGTACATCAGCGCCGGGCGCGTGGTCGCTGCGAACTTCCCGGTAATCTTCTGAAACATTTCCGGTATGGTAGAGAAGTCTACCGCAACTGCCATGGGGGAATTCCTTAGGTGAGACGACGAGGGTTGTGGGTTCAGTATACTATGCCTGTCGCTCAAAATCAAGAAGGACACGGAATCGTTGATATTCCGGCGCCGAATACACGTGCGGCCACCAACGCGGGCTTCCCCTGCGGCGCCTGCACCCGAGCCGGGCGTTTGACGGCCGGTGCACTACTGCGATGGCCGGACTCTTTGACCGTCCAAATCACACGGAGAACAGATATCGGCGGAGAACATGGGAACGATTTTCCATCGCTAAGTTGTTAGAAATGAAAAGCGAGGTTGCACCCCAAAATTTTTCGCTTGACTTCTCTGAGGCTAGGTCGTATATTCTTGCCCGGTACTTCGCCTTGGCTCAAGCACAAAGAGAAGTAACTGCACGAAGTAGCATCCCCTCCTCCTGCTAAGCTAAGTGCATCAACATGATAGACGTTGTGAGGAAGTAATGACCCTGAGAAGTTTGTTTTTGGAGCATTCTTCTGACTTCAGGGTCTTTCTGCCTGGCAGCCACGCATCATTCTGATGCGGGGCTTTTCTATTTCGTAACTCAAGTGTTTGGACATTTAGAAGGAAGTGCAACATGCCCCACAAGGATACCAATCCCGCTGTCGACACCAAGAATGCGGTCTCTGCAAAGTCGGGGACCGGCGTGTTGAACGAAGCCATCATGGATATCGCACTCGACTGCCGGGACTATTACGGTGACAATGATCTGGCGGCGGATGTGCTCCGCTCGAAGTATCTGGCGCCAAACGAGAAGGGCCCGATGCACATGTGGAACCGCATCGCCCGGGCGCTCGCATCGGTCGAGAAAGACCAGGAGTACTGGTACAACAAGTTCCTCGGCCTGCTCTTCGATTTCAAGTTCGTCCCCGGCGGGCGCATCATGCATGGCGCCGGCCGTGAGGATGCCAAGCGTCGTCCCACGCTTTCCAATTGCTACGTCATCCCGATCGAGGATGACAGCCTTGAGGGCATCTACCGCTGCATTTCGGAATCCGCGATGGTCTACAGGACCGGAGGCGGCGTCGGAACCGACCTGTCCATTCTCCGCCCCGAGGGAGCGCCGGTGAATGCCACAATCGACCATTCGCCCGGTGCCACGGCGTTCATGAACCTGTTCAGCGAGAGCACGAATACCGTTTCGCAGGCAGGGCGTCGCGGGGCGCTCATGCTTACGATCCGGGTGGATCACCCGGATGTTGAAAGATTCATCACCATCAAAAATGACCCCCGGAAAGTGAAGGTCCAGTACGCCAACGTCAGTGTCCTGGTGACCCATGAGTTTATGCAGGCCGTCATCAATGACACTGATTTTGACCTCCGGTGGGGCGGGAAGGCATACCGGAAAGTCAAAGCCAAGGAACTCTGGTTCAAGATCATCAAAAACGCCCATGCCTCCGCCGAGCCCGGGATCATTTTCTGGGACACCATGAAGGACTATCACAACGTGGAATATGCCAACCCGCTCACGAGCACCAATCCGTGCGGCGAGCAACCGCTGGCATCCTACACGGCGTGCAACCTGGGCAACATCAATCTGGGCAAGTTCGTGGACGAAGAGGGGCGATTTGACTACGACCACCTGGCAGAAGTGACGCGCATAGCGACCCGATTCATGGACAACATCATCGACTACAACATGGACAACCACGCGCTTGACAAGATCAAGAAGGCCGTGGCGTCCGACCGGAGGATCGGGTTGGGGATCACCGGGCTGGCCGATGCGCTCGTCATGATGAAAATCAAGTACGATTCCCAGGCTGCCCTTGATGCAACCGAAAGGATCATGCGCGTGATCCGCGATGAGGCGTACCGGACCTCCGTGCAGATCGCCAAGGAAAAAGGCGCGTTCCCGTTGTTCCAGTGGGACGGATATGCCAGGAGCAAGTTCGTGCAGGCGTTGCCGGAAGACATCCAGGAGGATATCAAAACCCACGGTATCCGGAACAGCACCGTGTTGACCGTTCCTCCGGTGGG
>JAGDMJ010000154.1 GCA_017860555.1 Bacteroidota bacterium | reverse complement strand
GTCTCGCACGGAGCCATCCCGCAGTGCTGGCAGAGCATCGGTATGAAACGCGCACGACCGAGTTTGTCCGCCCCTTCTCGCTCTTGATAATACCTGTCTATACGAAGCCAGGCCATTTCGCGGCCGTTGATCACTTCATCCTTGCCCACGACGGGGATGTTGTTTTCTGCATAGCACGCCGTCACACACGCTCCGCATCCCGTACATCGGTCGAGATCAATGACCATCCCCCAGTGATGCTTTGCATATTCCATGTGCGGGTAGATCGTCGGGGCCTCACCCTCCTCTGTCGCTCCGCCCCCGTTCAGGTCCTCCTGACTGATCTCTCGTGCAATCTCGCGGTGATGCTCGCTTCGAGCCTCCTGCACCGACGCAGAATGCCCGGTACCACTCCCCTTCCGCACCTGGACCTTGGTCCCTGCCCACTGCATTCCCCCGGCTATGGAGGCGGACGGCTCCAGCAGCCTTACCGGGTTTGACCCGACGCCGCTGGCATAGCGTCCGAACGCCGCATGCCCTTGTCCCATGGGAACAGCAACGGAACCCTTGGCGATGCCATGCGTGATGAATGCGCCCGCCTCAATTTGTCCTCGAGCGGTCTCAAGGGTGACCCCGTCTCCGTCGCGAACTCCAAGCATGGCCGCGTCATCCGGATGAATCTCTATCCACGATCCCCACACAAGCCGTGTCATGGGATCGGGCAATTCCTGGAGCCAGGGCCTGTTCGCTCCCCGTCCGTCGAAAAAAGAGATCGATGGGTAGATGATCAAGGCGCTTAGCTCTCTGCTGGCTTCCTGGCGCACGGGAGCATCACGAAACAGGGACGGGCTCAGGGTCGAGGCCAGTTTAACCTTACGTTGCCCGCCCTCCTCCCACACGCCTCCCCTGGCAAGAGATTCTGTCCAGAAAGTATCGAATGGGGCCTTCTCGCCACTGCGTTTGTGGATTTGCTTCCAATCTTCCTTGAGGTACTCACTGAAAGCAATGGGATACTCTTTCCACGCGGGATCCAGTTTCTTCCCCGTCTCCAGGAGAAGATCGCCGAGCCCTTTGGTTGGGAAGACAGGCTCCATCACGGGTTGCATGAGCCCATGAAGACCCGGGTATGGTTCGAAGTCTCCCCACGTCTCCAGGGGGGTGTGAATAGGAAGGACCAATGAGGCGAGCGAACTCGTCTCGTCCAGAAAGCTTGTCAGGGCCACTGTGAAGGGAACCTGCCTCAGTGCGGCAGCGAACCGGCCCCCCTCAGGAAGAGCATAGACGGGATTGACGTCGCTCAGGAAGAGGAGTGGGATACGCTCCCCCTCCATCAACGCGACGAGGGTGAGAAGATCCTCATAGGAACTAAGCCGTGACATGCTGCTCGGCGCGCCGAAGTCAACGCTTTCCCGAACCGCACCGCAGGCATAGTTCAGGAGGTTCACCGCCGCAATCGTCCGAACGCCGCCGTCGTTCTCCAGCAGAGGGCCACCTGCGATCGCCAGAGCTTTGCGTGAGCCCGCGAGGGATTTCCCCAGCGAGACGATTTCCCCGGCTGGCAATCCCACCGAGGCCGCAATCTGATCAGGAGAGAATTGACCCACGACGTGTTTCAAGCGCGCAGCATCTTCGCGGCTGATCGCTGGCGTCCCTTCATTGAGAAGAACGTACAAAATGGAAAGCGCGAGCGTACCCATGGCCTCGGGCGCCACAGCGACCCACTCATCTGCGTTGCTGGCCGTCAGCGAGAGTCGTGGCCCGACATAGATGAAGCGGCTGCGGGTTCCGGACGATCCACGCGCCTGCGCAAATTGACCGGTCAACTCCACAGGCGACATCCATGTCTCAAGAATGTCCGCCCCGAACGAAATGATCATGTCCGCATCGTTCAGCCTGTAGCGTGGTATCTCCGGGATTCCGAACACCAGATCGTTCGCCCGCTTGACCGCTTCGTGACCGAACGGTTCATATCGATAGCGACGGGAGGAACCGCCGAGTTTCAGCCATTCATCAATGAGGCGGTCCAGGCTTCCGGTGACATGGGATGAAACCCATGTGATCTCCCTCCCCTCTCCTTCTTGCAGCGCCTTCTGGACCCCGGCGACAACCAGCTCTTCCGCCTGTTCCCAACTGATCCGTTCCCATCCGCCCGCGTCTGTCTTGCGGAGGGGCGTTTGAATTCTGTCCGGATTGTAGAGTCCCTGCAGAGCCGCCTGACCCCGCGCGCAGAGCGTCCCCTTGTTCACCGGGTGGTACGGATTTCCCTCGGCTTTGGTCGCTCTCCCCTCCCTCACTCTGACATTCATGCCGCAGCCGGCCGGGCATTCCCTGCAGACGGTTGCATACATCACCGAGCGTCCCGGGATGATCTCCTCGTCCGGGATGATATATGGCAGCAGGGACTTCGGCTCTTTCGGGGTACATCCGGGAAGGGCGGTCGCGACTGTGGCAGCGCCGGCAATCTTAAGGAAATTTCGTCGCTCCATCGCTCACCTGTGACAAGTGTAACAGTCTACGGACGCCTGGTTTTGCCGGTGGCAGTCCACGCACCAGGCCATATCCGCAAGGTTCACTGCAGGATGCAACTCGGTCATCGTCTCAACGTCGCCGTGGCACTTTTTACAGGCGAGCCCCCTGGCAATGTGCGGATAATGATTGAAGTAGACGAAGTCGGGGAGGTCGTTGACCCTGAGCCAGGGGATCGGTTCCTTTTTCTCGAATGTGCCGCGGAGCCGTATGATCTCGGGCTTGTTGGCAGCGACGAGTTTGTGGCATCCCATGCAGAGGCGCTGGGAAGGAATTCCCGCCGCTGCCGTGCGGCGCACACCGCCATGGCAATATTGACAGGCGATCTTGTTCTGCCCGGCGTGAATCTTGTGGCTGAATGCGATCGGTTGACGGGGACCTGATTCGGGACTTCCGCAACCGATCCCGGCCACGCACAACACCAGAAGGATCAGCACTCGACGTATCATTTCCTGCTGCATCATTTTTTCGTTAGTTGGGGAGCCCTGAGCTTCTGGAGCTCAGCCGCAGTCCACTCGCTGCGTCCCTGCGTCTGCTGCCTGATCGAGTCCACGAGCGCCGGGGTAACCGGCGGAGCATTATTCCCCCATCCAGACCGGGCATATGTGATCACGGCGGCAATCTCTTCGTTTGAGAGCTTATCGTGGAAGGGCGGCATCCGGTTGTTGTACGTCCGTCCCTTGATGACGACCGGTCCGGAAAGCCCGTGCAGGAGAATGCGTATGGGAGTCTCATGATCCTCCAGCAGCCAATCTGAGCCAACGAGAGGGGGATACTGGCCTGGGATGCCGTGTCCATGAGCCTGGTGGCAGGGCTGGCAGACACTGGCATAGACCTGGTCGCCCCGGACAACGATTGGAGCAGGCTGGTCTCCCGCCACCGGGGGTTCTTCCACTTCGTGCGCGGCGACGGAGAAACTCCCCCCGTACCGGCCGATGTAGAAACCCATTCCAAACAGTAGGAGCACACTGAAGGCCCAGAGCCACCAGGGAGGCCGCTCGAGTCCTTCTTCCGGCTCGATCTGCTCCCGGGACACAATGCGCATGTGGATCCGGCTGACGTCGGTAGTCTCCGTCGGGGAGTCGTTGAAGCGGGCCGGCCCGCGCCCGGCCTGCTCCGGTTCATTTCGGGGATCGTGGCGCGTCATAGGTTCGATCAAGGCTCAGGAGATATGCAATAAGGGCCCTGCCTTCCCGCGTGGGGACAACCACCGCATTGCGTGGTGCCACGGAATCCGGCAGTGCCAGGGCTTTCTCGCCCGGCCCTGCGGTCGGTTTCTCTTCAAACAGCCACGGGTAAGGAGGCATGATCGATTCGCTTGTCACTAGTCGGGCGTTGTACAGATGAAGATATTGCCATTCCTCGCTCGGCTGCCGCACGGCAATGTTCACCAGGTCGGGCCCGGTGCGCATCGTTCCGAGAAGGTGCGGGCGGTCATATGTGAAATCGGCAGGGATGGAGGGCCTTCCCCAGAACCGTTCCTGGTCGGCGCCAAACCCTCGCGGTCTTGCTTGCTGCGAGTGACAGTACATGCATCCTTCGCGGATGTAGATCGAGCGCCCGTACAGTTGTTCAGCAGTATAGCGTTTCAGGCCGGCGGGCGGCTCCAAACGGGAGATCATCGAATCAGGGATTCCGACGATCCCTGCCCATCCCAACAGGAACGTGGCAAGCACGCCGAGGAAAAACATGAAGGACCGGATGAACATCATGATGTCTGTCCCTCCGCCTTGCGGACCCATCCCGGAGCGAAGCGGATCGGCCCGGCCCGATAAACAACAAGAGCGAAGTGATATGCAAAGAGGATGTTGCCTATCGTCATCATGACCCCGCCGATCGAACGCCCCCAGAGCCATGGCCTGGTCACGATCACCGAATCGATGAAGGGCACGGCTCCGTTCACCATCGCCATCCCCTGCAACCAGCCTCCCACTTCCATGGCGACGAAGTACAGCAACACTCCGACGGCAGTCAGCCAGAAATGCACTTTGATGAGAGCAGGATATGGCCATTCCCACTTCGCGATGCGCGGAAGGATGTAATACATCGCACCGAACAGGATCATCGAGGCGAACGAATAGACGCCCAGGTGCGCGTGTCCCACCGTGTAATGCGTGAAGTGGACGATCTCCTGCATCGTGCGGGTGGCTTCGAGCGAACCCTGCAAGCTCACCACTGTATATGACATGGCCCCGAAGACCACAAACCGGAGCGTGGGACTGTAGCGGACAAGCTTCAGATTTCCGAACGCCGTCATATGATGATTCACGGCAACGGTAATGACGGGGATGAACATCAGAAGGCTTGCGACGATCGAAATGGAGACTGCCCAGGTGGGGACAGGCCCTCCCACGAGATGGTGCAAGCCGTTCCAGTTGTAGAAGAGGGCGAACGACCAGAACCCGAGCAGTCCGAGGTAATAGCTGTAGATCGGCCGGCCGATGACTTTGGGTATGAAGTAATATGCCCCTGCCAGTCCGAGCGGCGTCACCCATACGGTCAGCAGGTTGTGCGCGAACCACCAGTTCATCGCCGCCTGGCTTACTCCCTGATAGAAACGTCCGTTGCCGATGACGTAGAGGATCGGGAACCAGACAAGCGACGCGAGGATGTACCAGAGGCTGATGTAAATATGTTCGACGCTGCGGTTGGCAAAGGTCTTCAAGATGGAGGCGGCGAAGAGGACGAAACCCAGCGCCACCGGTACGACTGCGATGAGCGGAAATTCCAGCCACTCCATTCCTTCGCTGTAACCGGCTAGCACCAGTGCCGTGCCGAGGAGAAGCCCCAGATTCCAGATGATCACCGAGATGTAGAGGAGACCGGTCCACCGTATGTGCGTCCGGCACAGTCTGCCGGTCAGCCAGATGACCATACCAGCCCCGGCGAGCGAGACAAAACCGAAGACCACGGTGTTCAAATGCGCAGGCCGCAACCGGCCGAAGGTGAGAGCCGGAACGCTTCCTAGCCAATCCGGCAGGCTGAATTTCAGGGCGACCACAACGCCAAAGAGCGAACCGATGATCAACCAGACCATCGAGGTGGCCAGGAAAAGCAGCGTGGGACTCGTAGCGGAGTCGTCGATATGGATGCGCAGGTCCTCGTCCGACTGATGATCTGACGGACCGGGGCTCTGGTTTTCAACGGGCATTGAGCTGTTTGCCTGTTCGGTCATCCGGATGTTCTTGTGGTGTCTGAAGAGTCTGGTCCGTTGGCATACCGACGGGTTCAGTGCTGTCGAAGATCGTCAGGGCACCTTCATTCATATGCCTGACGGAAAACTGGCCGGTCCGCAGCGCCCAGAAAAATGCGGCAAGCGCGAGGGCTCCGGCGACCAGAGCGACAGCGACGATGATAACGGCAACAGGGAACAGGGACATGAAGAACGGTGTGTTCTAAGCAGTGAGAATATTATGAAAAACATTCAAAGAAACAAGCATTAGAGCCATTTGTTTCTCTTGAAAACCCAGAGCATGCCGACGGCGACGACGACCATGAAGAGCGTCGCGCTTAATGTACCATACTCCGACTGCAGCCCGGGCAGAGAGCTGAAGTTCATACCAAAGAACCCGGTGATCACGCTCAACGGCAGGAAGATGGTGGAAATGATCGTCAGAACCTTCATCACCCTGTTCAGGTTGTTGGACGTCACTGAAAGATAGGCGTCCAGCAATCCCGAAACGATATCCCGGTACGAATCCGCAAGGTCCGTCATCCGCACAAGGTGATCATAGACGTTTCGGTAGTAGATCATCTCGTCGCGCGTGATCAAACCGAATTCCCCCCGTGAAAGGCGATTCAACATCTCGCGCTGGTACACTGCCACTCTCCGGATCGTCTGGATATTCCGTTTGAGACTCAGGATCCTGACCATCGACCGCTGGGAAGGCTCGCGGAATACTTCATCCTCCATCTTGTCCACGGCTTCGTCCAGGCTGTCGAGAAGCGGTGTGTAATTGTCCACAATATCGTCGATGATGATATGGAAGAGGAAGTCGGGGCCCCGGCCAAGGGTATTCGGGTTCTTGGTCAACAGCTGGGCGGTGTACTGGATGGAGCGCAGCGGCTTGTAATGATGCGTCACGAGAACGCGTTTGGAAAGGAACGCGCTCAACTGGGATGTCCGGATCTCCACTCCCCGCCTCGATCCCTGCCGCTCCCCCGTGCCGGCATTGGGATTCTCCACCGGGTTGAAGATGACGAAGAGGTAGTCGTTGAACTCCTCCACCTTCGGGAGGTGCCCCTCCTCCTCCGCCCCGCTCTGGCAATCCTCGATGGCCAGAGGGTGGAAATCAAAAAGGGAAACCAGGACGGTTTCCTCTTCCGCTTCGTTCGGAGCATCGAGATCGACCCAGAGTACTCCTTCAGACCCCTGGAGGGTCTGCGCAAGTTCTTTCAGGGAAAGTTTCCTGATCTCGTTGTTGAGAAAGTAGTAGGTGGTAACCATGAAGGCTTATCTCCGCAGATGAAAGTTCATTGCTGGAGAACCTTTGTGCATTGACAATCAACCGAGGCCTGAGGAGAAGCACCTTGTGGCCGTGAACCGCCTTCTCGCTCATGGGCTCCGGTGTATCTCAGTTCCCCGTGCGCACTTCCTGATACTTCATGGATCCTCGATGGGTGAGGGGTACGCACAACGAACCCTTCAGGAGGTAAGAAAATCAGGGAAAAATATACAAAAATGAGCCTTGAAATCAAACAACAGGTGCTTCCTGTGCCTGTCCGAAGAAAGCGACATGCAAGGCCTCCGCAGTCCGTTGGATATCTTTCGCGTCCACCACGAACGTCACATTGATCTCCGATGCGCCGAGCGAGATCATGCCAACGCTGATGTCATGTTCCTCGAGTGTCGAGAAGACTTTCGTGACAACGCCTTTG
>JAGDMJ010000153.1 GCA_017860555.1 Bacteroidota bacterium | reverse complement strand
GGGCCGGGCGAAACGGCAGGCTTCATCGGAGCTGTTATTGGATCCGTCGTTCTGCTTGCGATCTATCGGGCAATTGCCGGAAGGAGGCGTGTTCTGTAGAAGGCGTCAAGCACCCGCCGGGATCGAGATTTGCCGCACGTGCCGTTTGAACGCATGCATAAGGCGTTTAAACGGCACTGGCATTCTATGGGTGAATGCCAGGCAAGTGCGGGTCATGCGGAGGATTTCGCCGCGGCTCAGGGCGCGGAAGAAGCACCTGGCCTGTGTACTCGCGCTCCGGTACCGTGAGAAACTTCGGGATGCCCGGTATCTCTTTCATGCACCATTTGCAGCGCCTGGCTATCCTGCTCAGGCGATTGCAATTCGGGCATTGCCAAACCTCCATATAGCTGCGCTGCCCTTTCTTGCCTTGCCCTGAGAGGTGCCTGCCCTTCTTCTCCTTGACCAGGAGGTAGACGCTTCCGCTCAATAACGACAGTGCAATACTGAGGAAAAGACCGATCAACATGGCGTTCAGAAGAATCATCTCCCACCCCCCCACCGCTTTTTATGCTATTGGTAATAGCTAGAACCCGGATTCTCGCAACCATGTTCCTGAGCGATTCTCCATTTTCTGCGGCATCTTTGGTAGAGTGATTGGCCTACTCGACCCACCGTAGGTACGCCCGATCCGTTTCCCGTCCTTGATTCTCAGACCTCCAAGCGATAGATTATCCAGGGACATGGAGCCAGGTTCAATGTACATTTTGGGCATATCGTGTTACTATCATGATTCCGCGGCCGCACTTGTCAAAGATGGCGTGATTGTCGCCGCCGCCCAGGAAGAACGGTTCACCAGGAAGAAGCACGACTTCAGCTTCCCGGCCCAGGCCATAGCCTACTGCCTCAACCAGGAACAGATCGGGGCTGGGGACCTCGCATATGTGGCATTCTACGACAAGCCGTTGCTGAAGTTCGAGCGTATTCTCGAGACGTACATTGCCTATGCGCCGGCGGGCATCCAATCGTTTTTGATGGCCATTCCCCTCTGGCTGAAGGAGAAGCTCTGGATACCTTCCCTGATCCGGGATAGCCTGGGTTATGAAGGGGAAATTCTCTTTCCCGAGCATCACGAATCTCATGCCGCGTCCGCATTTTTCCCCTCTCCGTACACCCGGGCCGCGTTCCTGACGATGGATGGCGTGGGGGAGTGGACCACGACAAGCTACGGCACCGGTGAAGGATCGCGTGTCACCATCCTGGGGGAAATTACCTTTCCTCATTCACTCGGACTCCTCTATTCGGCATTCACGTATTTTACCGGCTTCAAGGTGAACTCCGCCGAGTACAAAGTGATGGGTTTGGCCCCCTACGGCAAACCAACGTATGTGCAGGCAATCTACGAAAATCTGATCGACCTCAAGGAGGACGGGTCGTTCAGAATGAACATGAAGTACTTCGATTACTGTGCGGGCCTGCGGATGACCAACGACAGGTTCAGCGGCCTGTTTGGCGGCCCACCGCGAAGGCCGGAAGCACCCCTGACCCAGCGCGAGATGGATCTGGCCTGCTCGCTACAGGAAGTAACAGAAGAAATCATGCTCAGAATGTCACGCCATGTCAAGAAGGAAACCGGCGAGAGGAACCTCGTGTTGGCGGGGGGAGTTGCGCTGAATTGCGTGGGGAATGGCCGGATCGTGCGCGAAGGGCCCTTTGAGAGCATATGGATCCAGCCTGCAGCGGGGGACGCGGGAGGCGCCCTGGGTGCGGCTCTCCTTGCCTGGTACTCGTATCTCGGGAATCCGCGTCAGGTTGACGGCAGTACGGATCGTCAATGTGGTTCGCTGCTTGGTCCCGCGTACTCTGACGACGAGATAGAGAATTTCCTCAGGATGAATGAAGTTGTCTACCGCCGGATTCCCGCCACGGAATTGGCGGAGACTGTGGCAGACCTGATCGCCCATGAACACGTGATCGGCTGGTTCCAGGGGCGCATGGAGTTCGGGCCGCGCGCGCTCGGTTCACGCAGCATCATCGGCGACGCCCGGTCGCCCAGGATGCAATCCGTCATGAACCTCAAAATCAAATTCCGGGAATCGTTCAGGCCTTTCGCCCCTTCCATCCTCCGCGAGCATTTGTCGGAATACTTCGAACTGGACCGCGAAAGCCCGTACATGCTCCTGGTCGCCGACGTCGTTCCCGGGAAACGCATCCCCATGACGCCCCGGCAGGAGCGGCTGTTCGGCATCGAAAAGCTCAACGTGGCGCGTTCGGAAATCCCGGCTGTTACGCATGTCGATCATTCGGCCCGGATCCAGACTGTCGCTCGCGAGACTCATCCGCTCTACCACGAATTGATCTCCGCGTTCCACCGAAAGACCGGATGCCCGGTTATTATCAATACTTCGTTCAATGTGCGAGGGGAACCGATCGTCTGCAGACCGGAGGAAGCGTACCGTTGCTTCATGCGGACCGGGATGGACTACCTGGTGATGGGGAATTTTCTCGTCGCCAAAACCGATCAGAAGAAGCTGGCAGAAGGAGCAGGCTGGATGAAGGAATTTGAACTTGACTGAGCATATCAAGACGGGGCCGTCGGAGATCAGGAAATTCGGCATCCTCTTCACGGTTGTCTTCGGACTTCTTGCCGCCTACCTGGCGTGGAAAGGGAGCGGTGCGTGGCCGTGGGTTCTCGCCGGGGCAGCGTTCTTCCTGGTCGCAGGTTTTTCCTTCCATCCCCTCCTCCGCCCCATCTACACAGGCTGGATGAGATTCGCCTTCGTTCTCGGATGGATCAACACCCGGCTCATCCTCGGCCTCTTCTTTTATCTGATCCTCACCCCGGTAGGATTGTTCATGCGATTGATCGGACGGGACGCGTTGCACCGGAAGTTCGACCATAAAGCGAACACCTACTGGGTGAAGCGGGAGCCGATGGAGTTCAAGCGGGAGAGGTACGAACAACTCTTCTAATAAAACCCAATTGTCGATTGTCGCTTGAGGATTGCCACTCGTGCCTTGCTGCCATAATCGCGATCTTCATTTCCACGGGGAGGGATAACGCGATGAACGATTTTGCTGTTGTGTCCGGTCTGTCCTTGATGCTGCTCTTGCCCACTGCCACCCAATGCCAGGCTCAATCACCCCCTGTCCAGGACCCCCGCCAGATCGTGGTTGGGGTTCGCTGGCTTCAGGATCACCACCGGGATCCTTCTCTTGTGGTCCTGCATGTTGGGTCAAGCCTGCGGGAATATCACAAAGGGCACTTACCGGGCGCCCGTTTCCTCTGGACGCAGGCCCTGGTCCAATCCGCTCCCGACCGCACCCTGGACCTTCCCTCTGCGGTCCAGGCCGACACGGTGTTCAGGAATCTTGGTCTGAGAGAGGAAAGCCGCGTCGTCCTTTGCTTCACCGACGGCAACGTCAGTCCGACAACGCGGGTGCTCTTCACAATGGAGCAACTCGGTCTGAGGGGACGGGTATCACTGCTTGATGGCGGGCTCGAAGCGTGGAAAGCGGAAGGCCTGCCACTCTCCCAGGAGACCCCCATGGTGAGCCCCGGGACTCTCAGGAGCACTTCGCACCAAACGGCTGTTGTCGATGCGGAGTGGATCGTGCAACACCAGAAGGATTCAGGTGTCAAAATAGTGGACGCCCGCACACCGCAGTTCTACCAGGGCAGCGGAGGCGGCATGCCTCGTGCAGGCCACATTCCCGGCGCCTTGAATATCCCGTTCTCCAGTGTGGTCGACAGTACGAATAAACTCAAGGACGACTCGACGCTCACGGCAATGTTCACGAGCACGGGGATTCGCACGGGGGACACCATTGTCTCGTATTGCCACATCGGGCAGCAGGCAACCGTCCTCTACCTCGTAGCACGGCACCTTGGACATGAGGCGAGACTCTATGACGGGTCATTTGAAGACTGGAGCGGTAGGGACGAATTGCCGGTCGACAGCGGACACAAAGGGAACTAGTCCTTCCCACCACCTCCCCAACAAATCCACTCCTGGGATTGTCCCGGTGGTCTGGATTTCACAGTACCCTGCTTCCCACTGGCAGGCTCCCACGCATCCTCCAAAACAGATATGCCAACATTATGGACAGCAGTGCGAGGATGGCTCCGAACTCGTCAATGAAATAGGCAGTGATAGCGGTGGCTGTCGTGAGTCGCGTGAAATAGGCCTGGATGAACCAGTTGTGGCTCGCATGGAAAAACATCCCCGTCCATAGGCTGCCCGATTTTAACCGTAACCATGTTAGTATGAAGCTTATGCCGGTGATCATTGTGGTGAAGCAGATCAGGTTGAACCAAACTGGTGTCTGGTTGGCATAAACTCCCGCAATGATCATCGGGTAATGCCAGATGGACCAGACGATTCCTCTCGTCAGCGCGACAGTGGTGAAGCGGTACTCCCTTGCCAGCTGGGGGACAAGGAACCCGTTCCATCCAATTTCCTCTCCAAGTGCCGCAAGGCAAGTCATCGTGAGACCCAGCGGCAGATACTGAAGCCTTGGGATCACCTGGTCTGCCTTGAGCCCACCTAGACCAAGGAGCCAGACAAGCCCGTACCCGACGAGACAGTAGAGAAAAGGGATACTCATGCTCCAGAGCTGATACCGTGTCTCCCCCCAACGCCAGCCGAACGAGGCTATACGCAGCCGAAATATCGCTGCGGTCAGGAATGCGGCGATCCCGGGACTCCACATGCCGCCAAGGGCGTAGAGACCTCCTGCCGCTCCCATGCTTCCTGATGAAATTGCGAGATACTCGAACGGCGCGCTAATCGCATACGTGAGGAGCACAAAGCAACCGACACGTAACCACACGGGACGGGTTTTCTTTATGCCAGTCGCAGAGCGATCTGCGATGGCTTCGTGGACTGGGGTTTCTCCGAGCATGGTTGGTGCTCCTATGGGGGCGGGGACATGAACGTATACCTGATTTCCGGTTTCGCCCGGTGGTGTCTCGGCCGATTGTGTACGCTGCCAGCGACGAATTGTCGTGGTTGAAGGTCCGGAAGGTTTGAAGCTGCTCGGTGTAGGATTTCAAAGACTGACTCTACCGCTCTCGTTTCTTGCCTCCGGCAGATATGACCTTGCCTCATCTTTGGTATGCTTCTTCCAGCTGTTTCATGTCCAGCTTTTTCATCCCCAGCATCGCCTGCATCACTCGTTGTGATCTCTCGGGATCTTTATCATGCAGCAATTCGCCCAGGACCGTAGGAACGATCTGCCAGGATACTCCGTACCTGTCCTGAAGCCATCCGCACTGCTCTATCTTCCCCCCATCGGAGAGTCTTTCCCAGAAATAGTCTATTTCTGCCTGCGTCTTACAGGACACAAAGAAAGATGTGGCCGGCGTGAAGGTGAAGGGATGGTCGTAGCTGCTTTCCATCGTCATGAATTCCACGTTGTCAAGCGAAAACGTGGCGTGTTTCACCTTCCCCTCCGGCTCCTGGTCGCCCTTCCCCCAGCGCTCGATCTTCATGATGCTGGAGTTCTTGAAGATGGAGGCGTAATATCTCATGGCCTCCTCCGCTTTCCCGTGCTGCTTTCCGACAAACATCAGGAATGGGAAGATCTTCCGTTCCGATCCCGTCAGGCTCAACTGCCACGAAAGGCCAAACCTATCCTCGACCCATCCAAATCTCTTGCTGAACGGATAGGCGTCCAATTCCATCAAGACCATTCCGCCCTCGGTGAGTTTCCTCCAGAGCTCGTTGATTTCAGGCTCAGTCGGGCAGTGGACGAAAAATGAGATCGCAGGAGAGAACTTGAATTGCGGTCCTCCGTTCAGCGCCATGAATTGCCTGCCGGCCAACTCGAACGTCCCGGTCATCATGGATCCTTCCTTTCCGGGACCGGCTTTCCCGTAGCGGACAATTTCCCTCACCTTTGAATTCTTGAAAATCGCAGTGTAGAATGCGATTGCCTCTTCCGCGTTGTCATTAAACCAGAGAAACGGCGTGATCTTTTGCATGGCTCCCCCTTGCGATTCCTTTGTGGGTCGGAATTCCTCCTGGAGCCGATCGTCCTTCACACTGTTGAAGACGGCGGAAAGGGCAAAATGAAAAACGATGAATGCCAGAATGGAAATCAGTGGCTTCACAGAAGTCCGATGGAATGTGTGCGGATGATTACCTACAAAAACAGTATGGAAGCATGATATGATTCCCGGGACAAGGGCAGACGGCTAAAACATCTGTTGCGCCGACAGTACAATTCCCTCCCCGGCAGGTGGAAGGTCAAAATGGATGTATTTCCCATCCTTCCACTGGAGCCATTTGAACGATTCGCTTTCCAGGGATCTTGAGAAGCGAAATCGTGCTTCCGCGGGTCGCCCATCCTCCGTCAATGCCGTGATTTCCACAGTCATGTTTGTGAGCGAGATCTGATCGTGAAGGCGGAGCGGATACGCGTCGCTGCGAACGACGTTGTCGAAGGGAAAAGCAAGGAATCCTCCTTCGGGGCGAATGGCAAGCGTGCGCTCATCCGGCCGGGCGATGTACAACTGTGCGCTGCCGGGCGCCAGAACCCGCAGGTGCCGGGGAACCGGCGCATTGTTGATCGCGCGAACTGTTGAGAAGAAGTGAGCATAGTAGACGTTCGGAGGATTCACGATGACGAGGTCCTGCCCTGGCAATTCCGGACCCACCGGCGCACTGCGTACCGCGTGCTGAATAAACGGTTCCGCTGATGCCGGTGAGACTGCATTCAGGGGCAGCAGAATCGGCGCGACGATCATGTGAGCCACGAAGCCTGTGATCAGAACTATTCGAGCGAGGGACTGCCAGGCCGGGGCGTTTGGCAGCCATGAGGCCCGCTCCTTGAACGCGACAAACCATTGCGCAACCAGCCCCATCCCTCCGAGACCAACGAGGAGCAGCAACCTGCTGTGCGGCATCGTCGCACAAACCGGTGGGAGAGACAGAATCATGCCCAGCGCCCAGAAGCGGGCCATTCGGTCACGGCGGATCAATGGGGTCGACACGATGAGCAAAATTGCCAGGAGCGCCAGCGCCCATACCCAGAATACGCTCACGACCCCCGAGGGGAGGAACAGAACGATCGATGAAGGTGGAAGCGCCAGCTGATCGGCAAGGAGAAGTGGAGCTCTTCTGATGAAAGCCTTTGCAAAGGCCAGGGGTTCGGACATTGGATTCACATAGAAGGCTGACCCCTCCGTGCCATAGCCCGACATGTTGTAGAAGACCAGCCAGAGACCTGCCATGAATGCGTACGGCAGGAATGTCAGAAGCCTTTGGCGGAAGGACCCCGAGTCCAGGAAGACCTGAAAGGCGAGCAGATAGCCAATGACACCGAGGGCAAATTCGCCCGAGAGCAGTCCAACGAGAAGGAGAGCCGGACCCAGGAAAGCCCCGGGCTTCCAATTGCCCCTGCGCCACCTCTCATGAACGAGGAGCGCGAGCATTCCGAACAGCGCGGAGATAAGCGCATTGCGGTTTGAGATCCATCCGGCAGGC
>JAGDMJ010000152.1 GCA_017860555.1 Bacteroidota bacterium | reverse complement strand
CAGTCAGCCTAATTCCGCCAGTCGGCGCTCGAGGAACCTTCGTTCCGGTTCCAGCTTCGTGAGCCTCAGCGCCACATCGTAGGACGCCCGCGCCTCGGCGGCCCTGCCCAGCCGGCGGCAAAGTTCAGCCCGGGCTGAATGGGCAAGGTGATACTGTGCCAGTTCTCCCCGGGATAGGAGGCCCTCGATGAGCACGAGTCCGGCTTCCGGTCCATCGCGCATGGCAACCGCGACGGCGCGATTGAGCTCAACGACAGGGGATGGCGTCAGCAGCACCAGAAGGTCGTACAACAACACAATCCGGGCCCAGTCGGTTTCCGTCGCCGCGTGCGCATCGGCATGCACGGACGCGATGGCAGCCTGGAGCGTGTACGGGCCCACCCGGCGAAAAGCGAGTGCACGTCCCACCAGCGCCAAACCCTCCGCGATTTGATCTCTATCCCAGTGACTCCTGTCTTGCTCGTCGAGCAGCACCAGATCACCCTCCGGAGAGCTGCGCGCGGCACGCCTCGATTCTTGCAGCAGCATCAGCGCCAGCAAGCCAACAGCCTCGGGATCCGGCAGCAATTCCACAAGGAGCCGTCCCATGCGGATGGCCTCCCCGGAGAGGTCGGGGCGCGTCAGCGATTCGCCCGAGGAAGCAGAGTACCCTTCGTTGAAGAGCAGGTAGATCACCTGCAGGACAGCATCCAGCCGGTCCGGAAGTTCGGCCGCGGAAGGCACCTGGTAGGGTATTCGCGCTTCGCGGATCTTGGCTTTGGCTCGCACGATGCGTTGTGCCAGCGTGGCAGGGGTTGTGAGAAACGCGCGGGCAATTGCTTCCGTGGTGAGGCCGCACACTTCGCGCAGAGTCAGCGCAAGCCGGGCCTCGGGAGAGAGTGCCGGGTGGCAGCAGGTGAAGATCAGCCGGAGCTGGTCGTCCTCGACCTCCTCCCCCTCCCACTCCGTGGCGAGGACGCTTGTCGCTTCCGCGTGCTCGTCCTGTTCATCCAACACCTGGAATCGCGATTTTCTTCGCATGCTGTCGATCGCCTTGAACTTCCCGGCCGATATCAGCCATGCGCGAGGGTTCTCCGGAATGCCACTCCGAGGCCACTGCTCAAGCGCCGCCCTGAACGCATCCTGCAGCGCCTCTTCCGCGGCATCGAAATCCCCGAGCAACCGGATCAAGGTGGCGAGGATACGGCGGGATTCAGCACGGTAAATGCCGTCGAGGAGTTCGTGAACTGGTTCGGGACTGTCGGCTGTCATGCCCATTCCGGTAGGCGAACACGGGAACCGTCGCTTCAGTACGCTTTCGTCTCCAACACTTCCACTATCCGCGCTCTCGGCTCGGTCATGATCGTCCCCTGGACGCGCCCCCAGACCATCCGTATTGCCGCAAGAAGTGCTTCCGCCTGGTGCTCGGTGTCGAATTCCAGGTCGATCATGATGTACTTCCCGTCATCCACGGGGCGTAAGATCCGGTAGCGGCGGACGCCGGACTTCTCCCGGCCGACAGGATCGCTGTCGAAGGCCTTTTTCCAGCCGTCATAATCCGAAATTGAGTGTTCGATCCGCAGGATGTGCATGGCGCTCCTCCATTTTGTGGCATAACGCCGGGAGGAGCGCTCTGGTTCCGGGTTTGACGATCCGTGTTGGTCAGGGAGTGCCGAAGATCCGCACCGACGCCTGCGCGAGCTGCACCAACGGCGAGAAGTAGATCCCCAGGAGCAACGTGGGAACAAGAAGAACGAGCGTAGTCACGGTCTGGACTTTGCCGAAGGACAATGCCTCCGCCACCTCCAGCGCACCCTGTCGCAGGAACATGTTCCTGAGGACACGCACGTAATAGTATAACGCGATCACGCTGTTCAACGCGCCGACAACGGCCAACCAGACCCAGCCATCATTGATCAGCGCCGCGAACAGATACAGCTTGCCGATAAAGCCTGCGGTCGGCGGAAGGCCGGTCAGCGAGATAAGGAACACGGCGAGCGCCACCGTGAGGAACGGCGCGCGGGCACCAAGCCCTTTGTAGTCCTCGATATCTTCACTGCCGGTCTTGTTCGCGATCAACATTACCACGTAGAAGGCGCCCAGGTTCATGAACAGGTAGATGACGAAGTAGAGCAGAATGGCCGCGATCCCTTCGTTGTTCAGCACCACAACGCCCATGAGCAGGTAGCCCGCATGCGCAATGCTCGAGTAGGCAAGGAGCCTCTTCATGTTGTTCTGCCAGATCGCCACCACGTTTCCGAGCGTCATCGTGAGCACGGAGAGCGCGGCAATGATCTGCGTCCACTCAAAGCCCTGCAAGGTCGCCCAGGCGCCTGCGGGGAGAGCCACCGCGCTGTTGTCGATGAACGTCACCTTCAGGAACCGGATCAGCATCGCGAATCCTCCCGCCTTTGACGCCACGGCCAGGAATGCCGTGATCGTGATCGGCGCGCCTTCATACACGTCCGGGGCCCAGAAGTGGAACGGCACCGCCGAGATCTTGTAGCCAAACCCCACGAGCGTGAGGACCCCCGCGATCAGCAGCATGAACGTCGCGCTCCCTCCCGCCGCAAGGACTGAAGGAAGGTTCTGGTTAATCGTATAAATGTCCAGGGACCCCGTCAGGCCGTAGATAATCGAAATGCCATACAGCATGAGCCCCGAAGAGAAGGCGCCGTAGATCACATACTTGAGCGAGGCTTCGCTGGAGTCACTCGCCTCCCGGGTGTATCCCGCCAGGACGTACGAACTGAGAGACGACAATTCCAACGCAAGATACATCATCAACAGGTTGCTGGCTCCTGCCATCAGGACCATCCCAAGAGTCAATGCAACCAGGAGCGCGTAGTATTCGCCGAGTTTTCTTCCCGCCGAGTTCAATTCCGCCGAGCCGAGGGAGAAGACCACGATCAGGATGGCAGAGACCAGGATCACGATCTTGAAGAAGAACGCGAACGGATCGACCGCCACCATGTTGAAAAAGATCGACGTATTGGTGTCGCTCTGCCCCAGCACCAGCGCGCCTGTGACAAGGAACCCTGCCATGGTCACGGCGGCCACGACCTGCGCGGAGCGCTTCGCAATGAGATCGGTGATGATCGCCAGCAACAGCGTCACCGTCAGCGCGATCTCGGGGGTGAAGAACGTCAGGTCTTGAAGGATGAGTTCAGCCATAACAACCTTGGGTCAAAGTGTATTGAGCAATTGCCGGTTGCTGCCCTGCCTGGAGTCCAGGCATCGGCAACGCCGCCGGCTGGCACAATGCTATTTCATGCCAACCATGACGGCACCCGCCGAGTTCTGCAGGATATCGGACAGGTAGTTCAGCGACGAATTCATCAGGTCCAACACCGGCCCCGGATAGATGCCGCAGAAGATCACCACCACCGCAAGCGACGTCAGCATGAGCGTCTCGCGTCCGTTCATGTCCGGGAGGTTCTTCCATTTGTCAGGCAACGTCCCCAGGAACACCCTCTGCAATACCCAGAGCATGTAGCCTGCTGTCAGGACGATCGTGATGGCGCCGATGATCGTCAGAGTCTGGAAGGTCTGGAATGCTCCGAGCAGCGAGAACGCCTCGCTGATGAAGCCGCTGAGTCCCGGCAATCCGAGCGCGGCGAAGAAGGCCACGGTCATGGCTCCCGCATAACGCGGCATCTGGTTCATCAGGCCGCCAAACTCGTCCAGCCCGCGGGTATGGGCACGGTCATAGATGACGCCCACCACGAGGAAGAGCATCGCGGTGATCGTGCCGTGGTTAAACATCTGGAAAACCGCGCCGGTCATTCCCTGCGTGTTCATCGACGCCATGCCGAGCACCACGATGCCCATATGGCTGACGCTCGAGTACGCAATAAGCTTCTTGAAGTCGGTCTGCGCCATGGCCACCATCGCGCCATAGACCATGCTGATGACGCCGAGGAGAGCAAGTTCCCAGGAGAAATGCCGCATGGCATCCGGGAAGATCGGGAAGCTGATGCGCAGCATCCCGTACGTTCCCATCTTCAACAGAACGCCGGCGAGGATAACGCTGATCGGCGTGGGCGCCTCGACATGCGCGTCGGGCAACCAGGTGTGGAACGGGAAAAGAGGCACTTTGATAGCAAACCCGATGAAAAGCGCGACATACGCGATATACCGCCATGCCGTGTCAAAGCCCGCAAGGAGCGACCCCGGCGCGAAGTTCGCCGGATCCATCATCGCCATCATGTTGAAGGTATAGATCCGCTCCAGCCCCTGATACCCCATTTTCGCCGCCTCGGTCACCGAATAGGTGGTCCCGGCCGGGTCGATGTACACATTCACGCTGAAATAGAGGGCCAGCATCGCCAAGAGCATCAGCACGCTGCCGAACAACGTATAGAGGAAGAACTTGATCGCCGCATATTCGCGCCGCGGGCCTCCCCAGACGCCGATCAGGAAGTACATCGGAAGCAGCATCACTTCCCAGAAGACGTAGAAGAGGAAGAAGTCCAGCGAGACGAAGACGCCCATCATGCCGGTGTTGAGCAGGAGGAGGAGGGCGAAATACCCCTTGATCGACTTTTCGATGGGCCAGGAGGAGATTGTGGCAATACAGGAGATGAGCGCCGTCAGGAGCACCATGACCACACTGATCCCGTCAATCCCGACCAGGTATTCGATGTGGATGCGGCCGAACCAGGCCACGCTCTTGATGTCGATCCAGTTCGCTTTCTCCACGAACTGCATGGCTGCCTGCGAGGTGACGCCTGCCAGCCCCCGGTCGAACCGGGCAAAGATCAGCACGGCCAGCACCACCTGGACAACGGTGACCGCCAGCGAGGTCCATCGGATCACATCCCGCTGCTCTTTCGGCAGAAGCAGCACCATCACCATGCCGAGGATGGGCAGGAACGTCATCCATGAGAGAATGCCGATTCCGAAGAGTGAGAATTCCATTAACGTTCTTTCCTCCAGTACAGGTTATTACACAAGCCGGAACACAAAGTAGAAGATCATGACGCTGAAGACCGCAAAGACAATGTATGTTTGCACCTTCCCTGTCTGCAGTTTCCGCAGGACGAGGCCCAGGAAACCGGATAGATATGCGGTCATGTTGACGGCACCATCGATGACCACGTTATCGAACTTGCCGCTGACGAACGATGTGACCCGTGTGATCCCCCCCATGGCGTTGACGATCCCGTCGATGATGGTATTGTCGAACCAGCGCATGGCATTCGTCACGGCGAGCGTCCCGCCCACCACAACGCCGTTGTACAGCTCGTCAAAGTACCACTTGTGCAGCAGGAAGCTGTGCAGCCCCTTATATTTCTCCGCAATCATGTCCGCATTGACCCGCTTCCAGTGGTAGGTCATGAAGGCGATCAGGATCCCACAACCGGCCACCAGCAGCGACAAGAGCATGGCCGTCAGGTGCGTGTGATGCAGGGTGTCTTCAAAGAGCCCCCTGGACGCCGCCGCCATGTGGGCCGGCACCACCGATTCCGGGCGCTCAACCGCATGGGCGATCCAACCGCTGGCCGCGCTGAACGGGTTGAAGCTGTAGAAGATGAAGAAGGAAAGGACCGCGAGGATGATCAGCGGCACGGTCATAACACGCGGCGACTCCCTGACATGTTCGAACCGGCGCGCATCCTTGTGCTCGCCCATGAAAGCAAGGATCACGATGCGGAACATATAGAACGCCGTCATGCCGGCAACGAGGAATCCGATCACCGGGATCAGTGCATGCCCCGTGAGGCCGCCGAACGCAAGCGTCCCTGCGAGAATTTCGTCCTTGCTCAGGAAACCTGATGTAAGCGGAACGCCCGAGATTGCCAGCGTATAGACCACGAAGGTCCAGAACGTGATGGGCATCTTCTCACGCAGCCCTCCCATGTTGCGGATGTCCTGCGCGTCGGTGTGGTGGTCTCCCTGGTGGTGGAGCGCCTGGTGCATCGCGTGGATCACTGAACCCGATCCAAGGAAGAGCCCCGCTTTGAACATGGCGTGGGTGACCAGGTGGAAGAAACCCGCGGTGTACGCCCCGACGCCCAGGCCCATGACCATGTAGCCAAGCTGGCTGATCGTGGAGTACGCGAGCACTTTCTTGATATCGTTCTGGGCGATCGCGATGGTCGCGGAGATGAACGCCGTGATGGCGCCGATATACGCGATCACCATCAGCGCATCGGCGGTCATGAGGGGGAACGTCCTGGCGACCAGGTAGACGCCCGCGGCGACCATGGTCGCGGCGTGGATCAACGCACTGACCGGGGTCGGGCCTTCCATCGCATCGGGGAGCCAGACATGCAGGGGGAATTGGGCGGATTTGCCCACGGCGCCGCAGAAGATCAGGACACCGGCAGCCGTCAGCCACCATTCGCTCCCGTTCGGCAACTGGCCCGCCTTGATGCCGTCGAAGATCTCCTGAAGCCCGAACGTGTGAAACGTGGCATAGATCAACAGGATGCCGACAAGGAAACCGAAATCCCCGATGCGGTTCACCACGAACGCTTTGATTCCGGCGTTTGATGCGCTTTTCTTCTCATACCAGTGACCAATGAGGAGGTAGGAGCAGATACCTACCAGTTCCCATCCTACGTAGAGCAGGAAGAGGTTGTTGGCAAGCACGATTATCAGCATCGAGAAGGAGAAAAGCCCCAGGTAGGCGAAATAGCGCGAGTACCGCACATCCCCGTGCATATAGCCAACGGAGAAGTAATGCACCAGCGTGCTGATGAGCGTGACCACGACCAGCATGATCGCCGCCAGGTTGTCGATGGAGAACCCAAGGACAATCTTCAGTGGTCCGATGCCCGGCACGGTGTTGAAATCCACCCAGGTGAAGTTCAGTGCCAGAGTCTCATGCGGGTAATTCAAGAGCTTCTGGGCAAGGACGATGATAGCACAGAGCAGTGCCGCGGTGATCATCGCCGTCTCGAGCCAGTCTCCCTGCTTTGGCAACTTCTTGCCGAAGAAGATCATCAGCGTGAACCCGAGCAGCGGCAGCAACAGGGCAGCCAGTGCGAAGAGCATCAAAGTGTCTTGTGGCATAGGGGGTTCTTACTCTTTCAGATTGCTCACTTCATCCACGTTTATGGTGCGGAACCGGTGATAGATATTCAGGACGATCGCCAGCGCGATCGCCGCTTCGCAGGCAGCCAGGATGATGACAAAGATCGCCGCCACCTGGCCGTCGAGCCTCAACGTACTGTAGCGGGAGAAGGCGATCAAATTGATGTTTGCGGCATTCAGCACCAGCTCCACGCCCATGAGCACGAGGATGGCGTTCTTTCGCGTGACGATGCCGTAAAGTCCAAGCGCGAAGAGTATAGCGCTCACAATGAGGAAATGCGCCAGCTGCACGTGGGGAAGCCACGCGGTGAATTCATTCCAGAAGGTCGGCAGCGAGCTCATGGTGCCACCTTCCTGTTCCGCCGGGCGGTCATGGCGGCGCCGATCAGCGCGACGAGCAGGATGATCGAGGCAACTTCGAACGGAAGCAGATACCCGGTCATGAGCATCTCCCCCAGCGACGTCGTGGTTGGCGGCAGCGTGATCATGGACGATCCCGCGGTGCGCCAGGTGGAATAGAA
>JAGDMJ010000151.1 GCA_017860555.1 Bacteroidota bacterium | reverse complement strand
ACTGGCATGGGTGCACTCCGCGGAAAGAAAGACAAGGATTGAACCCGACCAGATGACCGCAACAAGGAGAAGAACGACTGCTGCCGGCCCGATCCGCTGGTCCAACAGTAGCGCGCCTCCTCCGAGTGCCGATCTCCCTACCAGCATGCCCAGTTGCATCCAGCCATTGACCGAGCCGCGTTCCCCTGGGGGCACCGTTCGGATGGCGAGTGCATCGATCGCCGCATCCTGCGTCGCGGCCGCGGTGGTCAAAAGCAGAAGGAACGGAATGAGTCTTGCAGGATCTGCCGACATATCCCAAATCAACAAAGGAAGGAGCGAACACCCCATGAGCATTTGCATCGCAAGGATCCAGGAACGAAGGGACCACCGGGACGTTTGGACAGCATCGATGAGGGGGGACCAAAGGAATTTGAAAATCCATGGCAGGACGAGAAGGGACGTGAGCATGGTGATCGTTTCAAGGCCGATACCGGCCAAGCGCAATTTCGTCGGGAGTGCCCACCAGATGAATCCTATGGGTGCTCCCTCGCTGAGGTAGAGGGCCGTGAAGAGGATCCGCCGCCCTCGTCGTGAGGAGAGGAGGTTTGGCAAACCGAAGAGTATTCAGCTATTTGAACTTCGACAGAGAAGATGGCGTGGCAAACAGGGAATCCGATGGGGAGAGCCCGAATAGCTTGGCCGCGTTTTCCCACAGAATTTTCCGTCGCTCGCGTTCCGGAATCCCCAGCTCCTGGATGAACTCGAGGTAGGATTCCATTGACGCCAGCGGCCAATCGGTGCCAAAGAGAACTTTGTCAGGTTCGACACCGTACGCCAACATTTCCTGGAGCTGTTTCCGCATGAACGATTCAAACCGATCGCTGAAATCACCGAGGACCAGGCCCGAGATGTCGGTGTAGACGTTTTGGTTTTTGTAAACGACCTCCATGCAATCACGTATCCAGGGGTTTCCAAGATGGCAAATGATGAAATCCACTCCCGGATGGTCGACGGCTACTTCGTCGACAAGGAGCGGGTGGGCGTATTTAAGCTTCCCCGCCGGCGTGAAGGTGTCGCCAGAGTGAATCATGATCGGCACCCGGAATTCCTCTGCGAGCGCGTACACCGGTTCAAGCGCGGGGTCGCCCGGAAAATAGGGCTCGTACCCCGGATAGAGTTTCAATCCCCGGATGGAGCCCTCTCGGAGATACTCACGCAGTTCTTCGAGAACGGCCGCGGAGAGTGTGGCGATCGAAATGCCGGCCACGATGCGAAGATGTTTCTGCCCACGCGTCGCGTGAATCGTCGCCCGGGTGGAGGGCCTGCCAGGATTGACTTTGTAGGATGTCAGGACAATCGCGATATCAATCCGGTTACGGCGCATTTCCAGCTGAAGGTTGTCCAGGCACGTACTGAGAGCCTCCGAACTTTCGTCGTGGTAATTGTTCAAATGGGTGTGACAATCAATGATCATAACGGCACGGCAGATGGTTCATGACCCAAGGCGTCGAGACTGCTCGCTAATGCTTCCGGATCCGACTCAGAATATCCGCTGCCCACTCTTTTCCCCCCAGCCCGAACGCGATCGCGAGAGCAAGGCAGAACGCGCCGAACCCGATCTGGAACGCGGAGACCAGGATCTGGCCGCCGATCGACAGCTGTTCCAGGGCAACGGAAGCCACGAACAACAGGATAGCCCACTGGGCGATATGCCCGATCACATCCGCGCCGGAGATACCCACATTGCTCAAATAGGTGAAGGTGATGGCACGAACGATTTTGGCGACGAAAGCGCCGAACATCAGGACCAGCAAGGCCACGACGACGTTCGGCATGAAGAGAATGATTTTGTTGAAAAGCACCGCGGCATTCTGCAGACCCAGGGAGTCCAGTGCGGCAAGAATGACCGCAAACATGATCATCCAGTACACGAAATTTGCCAGGAGTGTGACGGTGGTATAGCGCACACCCCCCTGCAACAGGAAGCTCTCTATGCCCGCCTTTTCCGCCAGCTCGTCCACATGAACCAGCCTGAGCAAGCGCAGCACACCCCGGCGTATGACGCGGGCAACGACCCAGCCCACCAGAAGAAGCAGCATCGCGGCGAAGAGCCCAGGGAGCGCATGCCCAACGTCAATCCAGAACGATTTCATTGAGCCGAGCGTCGCACGCAGTTGGTCCCACATACTCAGACCCCTTCAAGAGTGTCAGAAAAGTAATCGCAATCGGGGAGGAGACTCCACGCCTCTCATTTCCTCTTTTTCACAACATCATACAGATCGGTCCGCCGGTCCCGCCAGTTCAGGACGGTCTTCGCCTGCCGGTGACGCTTCAGAAGCTCGAGATCAACATCGTCTACGATTACCGTCTCTATATTCGGTGTGCATTCCGAGGAGATCGCATCTCGTGTGAACGGGATATCCGATGGAGTGAAGATCCCGGACTGCGCATATTGTACGTCGACGTTTTCCACGGCAGGGAGGTTCCCCACAGTTCCGGCAATTGCAACGAAGACATGGTTTTCAATGGCCCTTGCCTGTGCACAGTACCGGACGCGCAGATAGGCGTAGCGTTCGTCGGTGCAGAACGGGACAAAGAAAATCGCCGCCCCTTCTCGGACAGCGATTCTGCTAACTTCCGGAAACGTGATGTCGAAGCCGATCTGCAAGGATATGCGCCCCCTGTCGGTATCGAACACCTCGATGCTTTTCCCCGGTTGAACTCCCCACCAGAGGCGTTCTTCTGGAGTGATATGGAGCTTGTACTGTTTCCCGATTCCCCCATCCCGCCTGAAAAGATACGAGACATTATACAAATGTTCATCCTCAACACTGAAATGCGAACCGCCAACAATGTTGATATTGTGCTTGATGGCAAGTTTGGTAAAGAGCTCAAGGTATCTTGGCGTGAACTGGGCAAGTTCACGGACGGCCAGACCCGGGCGCTGCTTGCTGGCAAAAGAAAGGAGTTGTATCGTGAACAGTTCTGGAAACAGGACGAAGTCGCTTTTGTAATCCGCTGCAACATCGACGAAGTACTCACAGTGGCGCTCGAACTCCTCAAAGCTTCTGATCTCCCTCAGCTGGTACTGGACCACGCAAATCCTGACCGACTGCGACGCGACGAATGTCCTCTGGAAGTCGGGCTGGTAATCAATATTGGTCCATTCCAGAAGGGTGGCATACCCCACCGACTCCCTGTCTGAATCCATGTAGGACCTAAGAAGCCGCTTGAGTACGAATCCGTTCGATATCTGCGTTGTGAGGACGGGATCGTAGAGCACCTTCGTGATGACCTTCTCCACATACTCCCGCGCCGTCATCAGGTCTTTATTGGGCGCGTAACCGGGGATGCGGCCCCCCACAACAATTCGCATAAGGTTCTTTTCGCGCGCAAGCTTTTTGCGCGCGTCGTACAGCCGACGCGCGAGCCTCATTCCACGATATTGCGGGTCCACCATGATTTCAATGCCGTACAGCGTATTTCCGTCGGGGTTGTGGTTCCGAATGAAACCCCCGTCCGTGATCTCCCGCCAGTTGTGCCACTCACTATAAAGAGCAAAATCCAGGATGAGACTGCTGGATGACGCGACAATTGCGCCTTCGTATTCGATGCAGATTTGTCCCTCAGGAAAGGTCGACAGCTGGCTCTGAATCTGCTCACGCTGCCAGGGCTTCATGCCAGGGAAACACTTTAGTTGGAGCTGCACCAAGCGGTCGTAGTCGTCAAGACCGATCTGACGGACAACGATTTGCTTTTCGAACTTCTTGAGGTCGAGAGTGGTCATGAATCCTCCCACGCGTGAGAATTCGAACCATCGTTGGGCACCTCGCCCGTGCTCCTTCGAGTTGCGAGAAGGGGTCGCCCGCAGCATTCTGCGTTCCGCAGGCCGACTTACATAATGTACACGAGCTTTAGGAGAGAGACAAGTCCCGCCGCGATGCGCAGGAATGATAACTCGGTGAAGGCATGGATTTCAGATACGCGGGGCCACTCTTGCCGTACATCTGGAATCTACACGAGTCTGTTTGATTCCAGCGGCACGAAAAACTCACTGTACGACTGCAAGTTACGGCGCGATGAGGCGATAGTCAAGTAGCTCGTGGCCAAGCAGAAGCTTTGACTTTGCCATTGGCTTCCAGTAACTTCATGTATCATGCACAAACCGCATTTGCACATGTCTCTGCACTTTGAATCTCTTCGCTTGGCGGCCACGCCGGTGCTCTTCGCCATCGCCTGCCTTTCGTCGTTCGTTGAGCCCCAGCCGATGCAGGCCCAGCAAGGCCTCCCATCAAGATCACCTGCTTCAGACACGATCACATGGCACATGGTGTCGGACTGGGGCGTAGAAGGGCGCCCCTGGTCAGACGTCAACCGCTTCTACGACCGCCTCCCCGGAAGGGCGGAAAGCATCGTGCGCTCCCAAGTGTGGTCACTTTCGCGCCACAGCGCGGGAATGAGCTGCCGCTTTGTCACCGATGCCCCCGAGGTCCAGATTCGCTACACCCTGCTCCTTCCCGATCTTGCTCTGCCCCACATGCCGGCAACAGGCGTCAGTGGTACGGACATGTATACCCTCAGCGCAACCGGCGAGTGGCGATGGATCGCGACGCTCTTGCCCAGGGAAACGAGGGTCTTCGGCTCCCTCATCCGCGGGATGGAATCAGGGAAGAGGACTTACATGCTCCACCTCCCGCTCTACAACGGCATTGATTCTCTCGAGATCGGTGTTACGATGGGAGCCTTCTTCGAGCCGGTGCCGCCGCGAACGGAGAAGCCGATAGTCTTCTACGGCACATCAATCATGCAGGGAGGATGCGCATCTCGCCCCGGCATGGCAATCCCGGCGATCATCGGGCGACGCATGGATATCCCGGTGGTCAACCTCGGGTTCAGCGGCAACGGGAGGATGGAGCCGGAGATCGCGCATCTCCTGGCAGAGCTTGACCCGGCGGTCTATGTGATTGATTGCCTCCCTAATCTTACAGTACAGCAGACCGCGGAGCGCACCGAGCCGTTCGTTCGGATACTGCGGGAGGCGCGGCCGTCAACCCCGATCCTCCTCGTAGAAGACAGGGTGTCTCCCAACGCATTCGCTCTCCCCGACAAGATGCGGGAGCACAGGGACCGCCACGCCGCGTTGCGCACAACATTCGAGAAGCTGCAGACGGCTGGAATGAAAGAGCTCTATTACCTGGAAGGCGAGAAGTTGCTCGGAGAAGATGGCGAAGCGACGGTGGATGGGTCGCATCCCACTGACCTCGGCATGCTCCGCTACGCCACTTCCTACGAGCGCGCATTGCGGACGATCCTTCGCTGAATCGCTCACGGAATAACAGGCGTCAGACATTCATCTCCCGCCACCGCTGTCGGGAGTTCCTGACTCCCGCCCCGAGACTTGACTCTCGATCGGGGATTGTGGATTTTGTCCTTCGTAGAAAACGTGGGCGTTCAAACAGGGGAGGAAATTTCGATGACGAACTCGACTCGTTGCGGAGAATGCATTCTCCCGGACTCGTTGCCGGGTGTCAACCTTGACAAGGACGGAACGTGCAACTACTGCCGCGATTTTGCCCGAAAGGAGGACCGGAACCCTCATCTCTCGGCTGACGAGCGTTTGCGGCGGCTAGAACGTCTCGTGGCACCGTATCGGAAACGGGGAAGAGAGTATGATTGCCTGGTTCCCGTGAGCGGGGGGAAGGACAGCATGCTTGTCCTGTATGCTGCATGCCGTCTCCTCCATCTGCGCGTGTTGGCATACAATTTCGACAACGGATTTCAGTCTGCGAGGGCACGGGAAAACATCCAGGCCGCGGTGAAGACCCTTGGCGTCGACCTCATTACGTACAAACCTAACGAGAAACTGCTGGACCAACTGTTCAAGCTTTTTCTCACACGTACCGGAGAATTCTGCACTCCCTGCAACCTCATCATTCAGGCGGCCGCATATCGGATCGCTTCGCAGAATGGAATTCCGCTGATCCTGTCGGGTGGGTCAAGCCGAGTCTTCGGCGGCATTCAGGGAGTGAGCCAGTCCAAGTACGCCGATCGTGCTTACTTCAAGAACGTCCTTCAGGGGCATGTGGATTTTCGGGAAGCCAAGCGGTTCGTTGTTGAGAACCCCTGGAAACGGGCGGTTCGGCGGTACACTCGCACGGGCCCAAACCTTGTCGACGTCCTCGACTACGTTTATCCGGGCCTGGAGCAGACACGTGATCTGCTGGAGAAGGAGTTGGGTTGGCGGCCGACCTCCGATGAACTTGAACATGGCGATTGCGTCTTGAACCCGCTGAAAGATTATCTTCAGAACCGGAAGTGGGGCTATTCGGAAGTCACGCAATCATACAGCTCCCTTGTCAGGACGAAGCAAATGACGCGTGAGGAAGCGTTGGATCATGCCGAAGAGGAGGAGACACGGCAGCCGCCTGCCGTCCTCGAGTCCTTTCTGAACCGTATAGGAATGTCCCGCGAGGAGTTCGAGCAGACAAAGCACCGGCATTTCACGGAATTTCCGAACTACCCGCAGAGTCGCTGGTATCGGATGGGGAAAAAGGCGGTCGCCCTCATGCGCAAAGTCGTCTAGCGGGTAAATCCCTGGGTTTTCCCCCGGGGAATTGCCCGGGACCGGGCCTCAGTCCAAATTGTCCGGCTGACCGGTGGATGCAAGAACGCTGCTCCAGAGCGCTCCCCTAGGATCAATTTTCTTCCGTTCCGAAACGGCGAGAGAAATCGGGACGTGGGTGAACCTGTGGTTCCAGAAGCCAACAAGCATATTCGTCCGCCCTGCCATCCCGGCATGCACGGCACTTTGTCCGAGAAGGAGGCAGAATGCGGAGTCATGAGCATTTGCCGGCACGCTTCGAATGGTGTAGCTCGGGTCAATGTATTTCAACGTGACCGGAACACCGTTTGTCTTGAAATGAGCGATGATGGCATCCTTGAGAAATATGCCTATGTCACCATGCTTGACGTTTCCTGAAGCATCACGCTCTTCCTTCCCGCTCATGAGGTCCCGTCCTGCTCCCTCGGCGACCAGTATCAATGCGTGCCCCCTGCGTTCGAGCCGCTGCGTTAGCGCCTGAAGAAACTTCTGCAATGAAAAAGGTACTTCTGGAACCAGACAGAAATTCACTTGGCTGTTTACAAGAACCGTGAACGCCGCAATGAATCCCGAATCCCTGCCCATCAGTTTTACCAGGCCGATCCCGTTGTGAGCCGCCTCAGCTTCGATATTTGCCGCATCCGATGCGCGCTGCGCTTCCGAAACTGCCGTTTCGAAACCGAATGTGGTCTGAACAAACGAGATGTCATTGTCGATGGTCTTGGGAATTCCAATAACGCTGATCTCGAGACCTTGCCGTAAAGCCTCTTCGGCGATCTGCTGGGCGCCTTTCAGCGTCCCGTCGCCGCCGACTGCAAACAGTATCCCAACACCGAGGTCCTTCAGAGTTGCGACCATCTTCGTGGTGTCCTGAGGGCCTCGAGAGGAACCAAGGATCGTCCCCCCGACCTCATGGATCCAGCTGACGTTCTCCGGGGTCAGCATAAGCGGTTCATGT
>JAGDMJ010000150.1 GCA_017860555.1 Bacteroidota bacterium | reverse complement strand
AGTTTTCTTCCAGCTTGACAATGCGGCATCCGGAAAATTGCTCCGGGAAGTCAAGGATGTTTCTGATCGTCGCTCCCCGGAAAGAATAAATGGACTGTGCGTCGTCTCCCACGACCATGACATTCCCGTGCTTCTGGGCGAGCAACCTCACAATGTCCGCCTGCATATGATTCGTGTCCTGGTACTCATCCACCATGATGTATTTGTAGCGGTCCGAAAGCGCGAGCCTCACATGGTCAAAATCGCGCAGCAATTTGCGCAGATACACCAGCAGATCATCATAGTCCATCAGGTTGTGATGAGCCTTGTACTGCTCATAGGTCATGTGCAGCCGCAGGATGTCCTCCAGATAGTCCTCATAGTGCGGGTACTCGACTTTCAGCACGTCCTTCATCGGCGCCAGTGTGTTGACCGTCTTCGAGAAGATGTCGAAGAGAGTTTGTTTGCGAGGAAACCGCCGTGCCCGGGTGTCGAACTTCAACTGCGTGCGGAGCAGGTTGACGACATCTTCGGCGTCCCCCTGGTCCAGGATCGTGAACGAAGACTCGAACTTGAGCAGCGGCGCATAGCGCCGGAGCACGGTATTGGCAAAGGAGTGGAATGTCCCTCCGGCGACCTTCTCGCAACGGGCATCCAGGAGGATCGCGGCGCGGCGGAGCATTTCCTGCGCGGCCCGGCGTGTGAACGTGAGCAGGAGGATCGACTCCGGGTTCACGCCAAGTTCGACGAGATACGCGACGCGGTAGGTGATGGTGCGGGTCTTTCCCGTGCCGGCTCCCGCGATGATCAGGTGCGGCCCGTTGACGGAAGAGACTGCCTCGTACTGCGCGGCGTTCAGCTGTCCCTTGTAATCGATAAGAAAATGCTGCTGGGTCGGCGCCGGCAGCTCTTCTTTGAAGAGGGATCGTTTGAGCGTGTACTTTTTCAGAGCTTCTCCACCGGGTAGCGATCGAGGATATCCAGGATCGCCTCGATAGTTTTTGGGGAATTCCCTTCCGCCCTGTTGTTCACATACGCGTAGAGCGTTTTTCCTTCTGCGACGCAGCGGCGCACGGATTCTGCGAGGCCGGTGCGGAGCTCGGGGCTTTCCTCCTGGATTCGGTCATACGGCTGAAAGAGCTGCACGGCGTCCTCGTATGTCCTCCCGGGTTTCAGGAGAGCGCGTGCGACCGAGAACTTCCCGGTAAGGACGCCTGCAAGCTGGATCTGGTCCACGATGGGAGGCATCCGGGTCCAGTTGTTCAGCACGTGCGCCACGCCGTGCGAGCCAAGCATGCCCAGGTAGTCCCTGGTGAGGAACTCCCTGTTCCTCAGTTCCACGGCGTACTCATAGCCCTGCGGCAGTCTGGAGAGGAAAGTGTCCAGCATCTCCACATACTTCTCGTAGTTCACGCCGGAGTTCGGGTAGAAGGTGGAGAACTCGAAGATGATCGTTCCCCGTTTCTTCCTGAGCGCCTCGATCGGTTTCAGGAAGGAATCCTCAAACAGCGCGACGTTCAAGAAATCGGGATTTTCCGTCCCGGCGACGCTGCCGTACCGCTTCAGGTTCGGGTAGCGCCGGATCGTGATGCGGTCGGTTACCTTGAGCGACACCGTGAACCCGTCGGACGTCTGATCATGGATCATGCGCATCTTCTCCGCGTCGGGAAAATTGTAGAGCGCGAAGTCGGCGCAGACGGTCGGGAAGATCTCCGAATATTCCGCAAGGCACTCCTGGTCGAAGACCTTCTTCGATGGATACGATCGCGCATACACCATGCCTTGCCAGCCGGGGTATTTCCACGACGAGGTCCCGAAGTAGACGCGGTGGCTGGCCCAGCGCTTGAGGCGCTCGCCGTTCTTCTCCACATACTCCGACGTCACCGGACCGGGATAGGGTGTTGTCCGCGCTCCGGCCGGTTTTCGCGGAGCGCTTTCTTCCTCTCCAAAGAGGGAGAGGGTGCCTGGTGCCGGTTTCTTCTTTGCCATGCCTCAATATAAGAAGGAACGGTGAAAAAGAGAAAGCCCCGGTTGTGGCCGGGGCTTTCAGGACGAGAGTCACCCGCGTTTACGCGCCGAAGTTCATGAAACCGGTAAGTACCGTAAAAGCCGACCAGAGGATCCAGAGCGCGAAGACCAGGACGAGCACCTTCGGGAGGTCGCGCTGGAAAAGCTTGGACAGTCCGATGCTGGTGACGATAAGGCTCCAGATGGTAAACACATTGACCTTGGCAAGTGCCGCATGGAGCTTGTTCTGGAGATCGAAATCCTGGACCATGGCGGCGAGGTGTGGACCGGCATGCAGCGAATCCATTCCGATGGCCATCACGGTGGTCACGATGGATTCCACGGCGCCGATCAGAAACGTCAGGCCGACCACCTCCACCACTTTCATATAGGGCGACGTCGCATGCATGGCCGTTTTGCCAAGCAGCCAGTAGACGAGGCCGAGAAGGAAGAGGATCGCCGGCAGGAAGATCACAATGCCGATGACGCGCATGGCGATATTGAGCATCGACGACGGGTCCGAGAAGTTTTCGATCTGTTCGCGTTGCTGTTCCGCTTGCTCGGGTGTCATGCTCCCCGACTCGACCGCTTTCTGGAGCCTTTCATCCGTGGCCTTGGCCACCATGGCCCTGGTTTGATCGGCGAGAGAGGGGTTGCTCATAATGAGCTGTTGCATCGCAATGGCGACCACAATCATGATCGCCGTGGGAATGACCCAGTTGCTGGGGGTCTTGCCCGTCAGCCGAACGTTCTCGAACAGTTCGCCGGGAGCGGAGAAGATGTTGGCGAGTTTCTCCGTGAAGGACATTGGTTTGACTTCAGCGGCGGGTTCCGGCTTGGTGACAGTCTGGTGCTCTTCCATGGGCGGGTCTCCTAAGGTGGTTGTGGGACGGCATAACGTAAAAAAATCCCTATTGAGAAGCAACCGTCTTCAGGCGGGCAGACACGACATTTTTGTTGTGTGCGCTCTTGACAATACGACAAAAATGTCGTATGCTTCACCAGGGCGCGGAGGCCGCGCCCGACATGAACAATAGCCACAGATGAACACGGATGAGAAAGAGGATGAACCATGACCCGAACCCGTTTTCGCGCGTCTTCTCCGGCGCACTGCTCCATGTGCGAGCATCGTCTGACGGCAACGGAATGGAATCATTTTGTGAGCATGGCGGAGGAATCATTGCACAGCGAGATCCTGTGTCGCGACTGCATGGAAGCGCACCTGCTCCTCTGCCGCGAATGCTCGAGCCGGTATACGGCGGACGGGCTGTGCGAGAGCTGCGGGGAAAAAGCGTACGGCGTGGCTTGTTGAGGCGACAGGAACCGAGAGAAACGCACGTCTGGCAATCTTTGTCTCGAGTGGTGCTGCTGCCCGGAAGAATGGTGGTGTGGGTGAAGGGAATGTCGAATATCCAATAACGAAGTACAGTGATAGAACATGGGCAACGCCGTTGAAACCTGGCTCGCATCCTACGTGCGCGCATGGGAGCGCCACCAGATCCATTTCAGTCTCTGTCCGCCCCTGTGCATCGACGCCGACCGGTTCCTGCGCCTTTCCGGCCAGGCGGAGAAGCTGCCGGCCGGACTCTCTCCCGCCGTTGTCGTGTCGGGCGGACCGTTGACCTACCGCTTTTCGTATGGGCATCATGACCGTTCAAAGCGGGGAGAACGTAATGGCCACTTCCTCGATCCCGGGATGCTGCAGGATGTTCTGCTCCCGGCCATGGAGGCGCTCACCCCGCGGCCGCAACTCGTGATGCTCTGCCTCGCGCCCATTTATGCCACGGAGGGTCTTTCGGTCCACGCCTTTCTTGAAATGCTCGACCCGTTCCTGTCCGGGCTGCCACGTTCGTACCGCTTTGCCGTGGGAGTGAGAAATCCGAACTTTCTTCTTCCCGAGTACTGCGCCTGCCTGCGCAGCCATGGCATGGCGCACCTGTTCGATGAGACAGCCATGCCGCCGCTGCTCGATCAGATCCAGATTCCCGGCATCCTCACTGCGGAGCATGCCGTGTACCGGAATACGCCGGGGCCATGGCCGGGACAGAGCATGGACGGAGGATGGGAACTGGGCATGGTGGAGACGATCCGCCGCTGTGTTGTGGAAAAGAAAACATGCTTTCTGTATCTCGATGAGCATGCCGGCGCGGCCTCGCTCGAAACGTTGATGACCATGCTCAACGCCGATCTGGCCAGGCTCTCGCCGATCCGGAAGCAGGCGGCCTAGTATAGCTGGAGTGCCTGCGACCCCTTCGACATTCGATATCCGATAATAAAGTGTGGTGGTCAAGGCACTGCAAGTCACAATACACAGTACATCGTTGTTGGACAGGTCCCGCCTCCGTTCGGGCGGGACCGAACGGATGGCAGAATTCTCCGGGGGATTGATGGCTATCGGCTCGACCGCGCTCGTTCCATATTCCACGCTGGTGCAACAGTTCAAAGCCGCGCCGCCCGGCAAGCTCTATTGCCTCCATGGCACCGGCAGCGTTTTCCGCCTGTCGCTCTCCGCGGCAGCGCATGTGCTTCTCGGCGGCATTCCCATTACGCTGGTGGATGGGACCAACCACTTCGATGCCTATTACATCGCCGAGTTCGCGCGACGAATGGCCTCGTCCGGCGGCCCGTCGCCGGACGAGCTGCTGAACAACATCTTCATCTCCCGCGCGTTCACCTGCTATCAGATGGAAGCCGTGATCACCGAACGGCTTCCGGCCTTCGTTCTGAAAAAGTCTTCTCCGGTCGCTATCATCTTCGGGCTCCTGGACACGTTTTACGACGAACAGGCGTCGCTCTCCGATGTCCGCTCCGGCGTCCGGCGCATCATCGGCGCGCTCCGCCAGCTGAAGCAGGCCAAGGTCTCCGTCCTTCTCGCCTCGCTCGACGTCACACCCGCATCCAAGGAGCGCAACACGCTCTTTCCCCAGGTCTGCAGCGTGATGGATGAGGTGTATGCGGTGACGGAGGAGGAAGGACGGCCGAGGATTGCGAGGGAGGCAGCAGGGGCACGGAAAGACAAAGAGCACAAAAGACTCACAGAGCCATACCATTGAGGCAAACGCATGGGCAGAACGGTACCAACATTTACCATGGTCTTGCAGGCGGAGGTCGACAGCTGGTCCAAGTTCCGCCGCGGCCTCAGGAAGGAAGACCAGGAGGCGCTCGACGAGCTTTTCCGGGCGGCACACATGCAGCTTGCCGGCAGCGCCTATGCCGCCCGGGCCATTCCGTTCGAAAGCGTGGCAATGTCGATGTTGCTTGCGCAACAGAGGATGATCAAAGAGCTGCAACAGGAAATACGGAAAATCATGTGCCAGGTGCCGGGTGATAGGTGCTAGAGTGGGGTTGCATGTTTGCAGGCTTCATGTGGATACATCGCGCACAGTTATCGCATGGCTGTTTGATCTCTATGCCTCCGCCGACGGCGTCACGCTCTGGCTGGTGGACAGGGACGGCGTCAAGCATTGCTGCTATGACCGGTTCGTTCCCTCGTTCTTCATGCATGTGGACCGGGACGGCGCAGCGCGGGCGGCCGTGCTGGCGGCGAACTTTCCATTCCGTATCGAGCTTGACCCCGCTGTGCAGCGGGAAATCTACTCCGACGAGGAATGGAACGTGCTGCGGGTAGCCGTGCACGACACCACCCGCTTCAAAGAAGTGGTTCGCGCCATGGAGCGCCATTTCCCCCACTTTGTCTTCTTTAATTCGGACATCACCGTCCAGCAGCTCTACCTCTATTCCACCGGGCTCTTCCCGCTGGCCCTCGGCGAATACAGCATCGACGCCGGCGGAACGTTGGTCGGATGGCAACTCCATGACGCCCGGGACGCGCTGGAGTATGGCGTCCCGCCGCTGACCACCATGACCCTCAAAAACCGTCCCGACTTTGTCTCTCCCAAGTACCGGAAAACATATCAGCTTGAGGTGGGCTATGATGGACGGACATATGAACTTGAGCACGAAGAGCCGGCCGACATCCTGCAATCGCTCAACCGCCACATCCGGCGCTGCGATCCGGATATTATCATGACCGAGTATGGAGATGCGGTGCTCCTTCCGATGCTCGCCAGACTTTCGCTGGAGGAGAACGTCCCCCTGGAACTGAACCGGGACGCGCGGGCCGGCTATTTCACCACCAACGAGTCGAGCTATTTTGCCTACGGCAAGATCGTCCATAAAGATGGCGCGTTCGAGATTGCCGGGCGATGGCATCTGGATACCGAGAACTCCTTCATGATGGGGGAAGCAAGCCTGGACGGCGTTCTGGAGATTGCGCGGCTCACACAACTTCCGGTGCAGCACCAGGCGCGCTCCACGATCGGGTCGGCGCTTTCTTCCATGCAGCTCTCCTGGGCATACCGGCACAACTACCTGATCCCGGCGAAGAAACGGGAGCCGGAGGAGTTCAAGACCGCGGCAACGCTCCTTCTTGCGGACCGGGGCGGGCTGATCTTCCAACCTCTGATGGGCTTCCATGAGCAGGTGGCGGAGATGGATTTCGCCTCCATGTACCCGACGATCATGGTCGAACATAACGTGTCTCCCGAAACGGTGAACTGCCGCTGTTGCCGGAACGAGGCCGTGCCGGAACTGAAGTATACCATTTGCGAGCGGCGGGAAGGGATCGTTCCCGCGACGCTCAGGACCGTGGTGCACAAGCGGGGCGAATACAAGCGGCGCAAAAAGGCGCTGAAAGCCGCAGGCGACGAGCGGTGGCATCTCTACGACCGGCGGCAGAACGCGCTCAAATGGATGCTGGTGACCTGCTTCGGCTACCTGGGATACAAGAACGCGCGCTTCGGGCGGATCGAAGCGCATGAATCCGTCAACGCCTACTCGCGCGATGCCATCCTCACGGCGAAAGAGATCGCCGAGTCGCACGGTTTTCTTTTCATCCATGCCATTGTCGACTGTATGTGGCTGAAAAAGGAAGGAGCGACGGAACAGGAGTATGACGCGCTGGCGAAAGAAGTTGCCGCGGCCGTGGGCATCGATATCTCGCTTGACGGGATCTATAACTGGATCCTCTTTCCTTCCTCCAAGATGGATCCGCTCGTGCCGACCGCCAACCGGTATGTGGGATGGTACACGAACAACGAGATCAAGATCCGGGGCATCGAGGTGCGCAGGCGGGACACGCCGGTCTTCATCAAACGGATGCAGGGAGAAATGCTGAAGATCTTCGGAGAAGGGAAGAACGTCGCCGGCGTCGAGGCGCTGGTTCCGGCGGCGCTGGCAAAGGCGGGAGAATTCATCGCGGAGCTCCGGAGCGGGAAAGCCGATCCGCTCGGACTGATCGTGCGGCGGCACATCTCGCGCGAGGCGGATGAGTACGCGAACAATAACGTGAGCGCCATTGTTGCTAAAGCACTGGATGAGGCGGGGATCAGCCTGGCCGCCGGAGAGATGATCGAGTACATCATCCTGGACGCGACCGGGAAGAAGAAACCCGAGAAAGCGAAACCCGTTGCCCTTTACTCCTTCGACGATGGATACGACATCGAGAAATACACCGAGCTGGCGCTGAAAGCGGTGGAGACGCTGCTGCTGCCGTTCGGGTATACCATAGAGCGGCT
>JAGDMJ010000149.1 GCA_017860555.1 Bacteroidota bacterium | reverse complement strand
CTGTATCACCTCACGGAACGCCATGTACTTCGGCGTTGCATTTCCCGCCTCATCGATTGGCGCATCGTAGTCGTAACTGCTGATCTGGGGGGCATAGGGCTGGTTCCGGTCGAAATTGGCGCCGTTCATGAACTCGCGTGTCGTCCCGCCATGAGCCATGTACATATTGATCGAGAGGCCTTCTCTCAGCACCTCATCCAGCGTTTTCACGTACGACTCCGCCGGCACCACGTGGTGCTCTACGCCCCAGGTATCAAACCAGGCCGGATACCATTCCGCAATGAAGTATGGCCCGGAATTGTCGTGGTACTTGTTGATGAGCGCTTTGACTTCGCCCACGTTGTCCAGGCCATTCACCGCGGGAAGCAGGCCCGGCAGATAGCCGTTCGGCATCTGCGTGGGACCGTCACAGGTGTATAGATCAACGTCAAATCCCGACTCCCTGATGATTTCCTTGTTGATGGCCAGATACTCCTTGTCCTTATCGTAAGAACCGTACTCGTTCTCGAGCTGGACCAGGATGATGTTCCCGCCCCGGGTGATCTGAAGCGGAGCGAGCTCTTTCCCGAGTTCTTTGAAATACCGCCTGCTCATCTCGAGGAACCGCGGGTCTTTGCTTCGGACTTTCAGGTCCTTTTCATTGATCAGCCACCAGGGATATCCGCCGAACTCCCACTCCGCACAGGCATACGGGCTCGGGCGGATGATGACCCAGAGACTTTCCTCCTGGGCGGTCTTTACAAAGCGCGCAACATCGGCGTTCCCTTCGAAATTGAACCGTCCCTTCTCCGGTTCGTGGTAGTTCCAGAACACATAGGTCGCGATGGTATTCAGCCCCATGGCCCTTGCCATTCTCAGCCTGTCGCGCCAGTACTCGGAGGGAATCCGTGCGAAGTGCATTTCCCCGCTGATCAGCTGAAGCGCCTCGCCATCGAGCAGGAAGCCGCCGTTGCCAATGCTAAACGTATGGAGCGGCTGCTGCACGTGAGAGGCACCGAGGCAGACAAACAGAAGAAGGCAAAGAAGGGGGAATGTTTTCATGATCGACCTTTGAAAAGAACTTGGATCGGCCCGAGCCGTACCCGGCCGGGAGTTGTTCAACGCCGGGTATTGCCCAGGATCTGTGACTTCAAAGAGAGTGCGGCTTGATACCCGGGTGCCAGACGCAACGATTCCTCGACAAGCTGAAGAGCTGAGGGAATGCTGTCGCGATTAGCCTCGATGACCGCGAGTCCGTAGAGCGCCATCGCGCGAAACTCGGTCGAAGCGCCTTCGCTAGCGGGAGCGGCAAGAAGCGACTGCAACAGGCGCTCCGCTTCATCATACTGACCTTCGTCGATGAGCAAGGAAGCGAAGTCCACCGCGGGCTGGGCGAGGCCGGGCCTGAGGGCGATGCCGCGTCGATACTGCGCGATCGCATCGTTTGTTTTACCCACTGTCTCATACGCAGCAGCGAGACCGTACCGCAAGAAATACCTCTGAGGATATTCTTCAACGAGAGCAGACAGCGCGGTCACTGTGCCCCATGGCCTCTGGTGCAGCTGAGCTTCTTTGGCGTACTGAAGACAGGCATCGGTCCATCCGACCTTTCTCGCATACACGTTCCTGGCTATGTTCAATTCCCAGTCGGCACAGCTATCGAGGACATCTCGACGGCGCGGCATTTCCGTGAACGGCCACCGGGACGTGAGGGTGCGCAGTCCCAGAGCGCCAAAACCCAGGTCGAGCCAGGGAACGCTAAGACTGTCAGGTTGGAATGGCAGCAGTGAAGCCGCCGCCGGACGGGAAGGGTGTACAAAACCCCAATCCACGATTGCTCTCACAAACATCCTGGCGATCTGGTCGTAGCCGAGGAACGTAGGATGCAGATGCTCACTGAAGAACGTTGAGTCAGTGATCCCGCGCGGGGACGCGGCACGCAAGAGGGAGTCGATCGGAAGGACAGGAACTGATTCATCGTGTCCGACCTGATGAATGATCTCGTTGATCCGTCCCGGAGCGCGGAACTTCAGAAGATCGTGATCCCGAGCGCGCTCAAGAAATCGGGCAGCCGCGCCGCTGTCACCCTGCGCCAGGCAGAGACGCCCCCGCCAGTAGAGATAATAGGCGCTCGCGGAATCCGCGCTCAATCCCCCGGTCAGCAGGGACTCAGCCACCGCATACCGGCCCGACGTCACGGCCGATGGCAACTGACCAGGATTCATCGGGGGGCGCGGGGCAAAGGGCGGGAACATCAGATTGGAACTGATCTCCCCGACAATGACCGGGATGCCCTGCTCGCGGATGCCGTGCACGATATCATGGAGATTCCTCCGGAACTGGTCGAAGATGCGCAGGGCCTCAGGACTTTCCAGGGCAACCTGCGCCCCGCCTGAGACCTGACGCATGAGATTCCCTTCACCGTCGTCCTGCCCGCTGCTGACCCTTCCGATCCAGCGTTGCAACCAGGACACAAGCGGGAGACGCCGCAGACGGTACTTCCAAGGCGTAAGGGCCGGCACTTGCCGCTCGACCCAGGAGGCCCCGATGCCTTCGGGGCCGTAGAATTCGTTGTGTCCGGAGTAGACAAGCACAAGGTCCGGCTCAAGCGAGAGATACTGAGGAACCATCTCCCGTATGACGTTCGTATTGATGGCCGATGCGCCAAGATTGATCACTTCCACGTCCAGGTCGGGATAGAGATGCCGCAGTTGCTTCCGCACAAGAGACGGAATGGTGGCTGCAAACGCGAACGGCACTCCGAACATGGAGGACTCGCCGAGACAGAGAACGCGCAGTGTGTTCGGGGCCTTCACCGGCCGAAAGAGGGAATTCTTCAACTCCGGGACCATCGGCGATCCCGCGGGGAAGAATGGCTCCAGGTATTTTCGATTGATCTCCCTGTAGGTGATGCCGTCCATCTGAATGTCTTGCGTGAAGGGGATGTACAGGGATGGATCAAAGGAAGGAAGTGCGAGATTCATGGCCCAGAGCAGCCCGAAGGCAGCGATGTACGGAAGGGCAAGCAGGTAGAACCGTCGCTTCCGGGATGACCTGACAGGCGAAGGGCCCCGTTGGGAGGCGTCTTTCCTATGCCGTTGAGACACCATAGTTCATTGCACAATGATTTCATCCACGAACAGCCATGCCTTGTCCCCGGCCCCCGAATGCCATGGCGGACAAACCCCCACATTCCGCGCGACGACTTTGATATACCTGGCGTCGGTCTCCTTCACCGGGAACGAGAAATCCCTGACAAGAACCTCTTCCGTCCGTTCCACGGGGCAGGCGGTCTCGAGTGCCGTGCTCCACTTCTTGCCGTCCACTGAGAGGGACACTGCCACCTGAGAAGGGAGAAAGATCCATGAGCCTTGCTGCTGGAGGAAGCCGGCGGTGATCGTGCTGAGACGCTGCTTTTTCCCCAGATCAAGTGTCGCTGTCATATCATTCGACTCGAAGCCAAGCCATGCACGGTCATTGAAATCTGTCGTTGCGCGGAAACCGTCTGTCAGTGTCACAACCCCATGTCCCTGGTACTTCGGGCTGTACGATTTGTCCACGACTATGTTCTTGACGCTCTTGCAGCGCGTGAACCGAGCTTCAGTCGCCTCTATGCACGGTTCGCCTCCCACGGCGGCCAGAGCCGTGACCGTGGCCGAGTAGTCCAGGACAATCGGCGAAACGTATCGCGGCGCTTGGAGCGTTGGCCGCGTGCCATCCAACGTGTAGTGTATTGCCACACCGGGGACATCGGAGGAAAGCCGGACGGTCACCGACTTCTCAAAGCGTCCCCCGTTCGGTTGGACCTGCACGCGCGGTGGCGCTTTGTACAGTCCAAAGGTAGAGAGGGTGGGACTCGTTCGTGATTCATCTATTACCAGCCGGATTTTTTCCCCGGTTACGGCGGGAAACCGGAGAAGCCGCTTGTAGCCTATCGTTGTACCCTGGACTATCTGGTTCCACCGCACGCCATCCCAGAGATCGATGTGAAAACGCTCCACGCGCTGGCCAACCCGGATATACTCCTGCAGCAACGCCCGGTCAAATGTCGTTCGTGCAGGGAGTGAATACTCCAGGGTAGCGGATGCGACTCCATCGGCGGTGGTCCAATAGGTGCCGTTGTCGTTATCGACCGCATAGGTGGCGGAGTGGCGCGCACGCTCATTCGATGCCCTGACGGCCGCACCGAAAGCAAGGTTCACCGCAAATGTCTGGTCGAGGATCGTCCGCATTCCCGTGAGGCTCTTGATATCACTGTCGTGGATCCGGCCCCGTCTGTCGGGAGGGATGTTTAGCAGAAGAACGCTGTTCCTGCCGACGGAACTGTAGTAGATGTCCACAAGCTTCTCCGGGGTCTTGACGCGAGTATCCTGATCGGCGTGGTAGAACCACCCGGGCCGGATCGACACATCCGTCTCCGACGGATACCAGACAAGCGCTCTGGCCTTTTCGATCTTTTTCCTGCTCCCAAGGTCGTTGGCCATCATGTCGCCCGGCACAAAAGCACCATCCACCGGGTTCTGCTGAGATCCAGCCGCGACGGCATCAAGGTCCTGCACGACGTCGGGAACGACACTCCACTCGGTCTCTCGTCCGTATCCCGATTCCGTGCCGACCCACCGGACGTCTGGCCCCATGACCGCGATAACGGCCTTCGGTTGCAGGTCCCGGATCAGCGCGTAGTAGGAAGGCCAATCGTAGACCTGTTTCTTCCCATTCGGTCCTTCTCCGTTGGCGCCGTCGAACCAAACCTCCGAGACTTCGCCATAGTGTGTGAGCAATTCCCGGAGCTGGTTGCGGAAATGCTCGTTATATCTGGGTGAATCACCGTAACTCTGCTCATGCCTGTCCCAGGGTGAAAGATAGACGCCGAATTTCAAGCCATATTCCCTGCATGCCGATGCGACCTCCCCGACGACATCCCCTTTGCCGCCCCGCCAGGGACTGTTCTTTATGCTATGATCCGTATACGCGCTTGGCCAGAGGCAGAGGCCATCATGATGCTTCGCGGTAATGATCACCATTTTCATCCCTGCATTCCTTATCACCCTCACCCACTGCCTGGCGTCAAAATCGAAGGGATTGAACACCGCCGGACTCTCCGTTCCTTGCCCCCACTCACGGTCGGTAAACGTGTTCGTCCCGAAATGAACGAACGCGATGAACTCCATCTCCTGCCAAGCCATCTGACGGGGCGAAGGAACCACGTGCGCCGCCTTGCGGACCACTTCCTCCATCGGCTCTCCCGGGGCGATGACCACGATGTTGCGAGCCATCCCGTTCCCGGAGAGTTCCTGACTGTAACCTGCGGGAGTCAGGGGAATAACAACTGTGCAGAGGGTCAGTGCAACGACCCGCATGACTGTCCGTTTCATGGTAGACCGTTTTGGTTGATATCTATTTCAGGGCGCTGCTTGTCCCCTCGTGCTCATCCATCGCGTGACATTGAATGAGGAGCCATCTACGCGTTTTCTTTCGCGTGCGCCTTCTTCAGCCAGAACCGTTCGATTTCCTCGAGGGTCTTTCCCTTCGTCTCAGGAAGGAGCTTCCAAGCGATCAGGATCGCCGGCACGCACATGACTGCAAAGAGAAAAAAAGCACCTGAGCCACCGAAGGTTTCCAGAAGCCAGGGGAAGGCTTGCCCGACGACGAACGTGCCGCACCAGAGGGACAACGTGGCAATCGACATCGCCCTCCCCCGGATATGTGTGGGATAGATCTCTGACAGGAGCGTCCAGGTCACGCTGCCGAAGGAGAACGCAAAGAAGGTCACATACAGAAGGATAAAGACCACCAGCAAAGTACTTCCATGCGAGCCGGCGAGGAAGAAACCCCCTATGCAGACCAGCGCGATCATCATGCCGATGACGCCCGACAGCAGAAGCGGCTTCCTTCCATAAGCATCGATCTTCCAGATCGCAAGGATGGTCGCAACAACGTTCATGATACCGATGATGACCTGGCTGTCAAACGATTCACCCAGATTGAAGCCGGCTTCCGCGAAGATCCTTGGGCCGTAGTAGATAATGACGTTGATGCCGGTAAGCTGCGAGAGGACCGCGACGCTGATGCCGAGGAAGAGCGCCCGGCGGAGTCCGGGCTCGAACAACTGGCGCACGGACCCTGTCTCCTCCTTCATCGTCGACTGGATCTCTTCCACTTCTCGCGCCGCCTGGTTTTCGTTGGTCACCCTTGCAAGGATTGCCCGGGCCTTGTCCGGATACCCCTGGGCCATCAACCATCGGGGACTCTGGGGAATGAAAAAAAGCAGGATGAAAAAAAGCACGGCCGGAATGACGCCGACGCCGAACATTCCGCGCCAGACCTCACTGACCAGGATCCAGTGCAAGAACTCACTCCCGGGTGAGAGGTTCTGAGACCAGGAAAGAAGCAGGGAGTTCGAATAATACGCCGCAAGGATCCCGACGGTGATGGCGAACTGGTACAGCGTCACCATGCGGCCACGATATTGAGGGATCGAGATCTCAGAAATGTAGAGAGGGGCCAGCATGGAGGCGACCCCGATGCCCAGCCCACCGACGAGCCGTGAGAGGATCAGCGTGATCTGCTCCGGAGCAACGGTACACCCGATGGCCGATGCGGCAAAAAGGATTGCCGAGAGAAAAAGAGTGGCCTTGCGGCCGAACTTGTCGGCCAGGATCCCGGAAAATCCCACACCGATGATGCAACCCAGCAGCGCAACAGCAACAAACCAGCCTTCCTGCAGCGCGTCGAGACTGAATTGCGCCTTGACAAACCCAACCGTCCCGGATATCACCGCCGTATCAAATCCGAAGAGGAAACCACCAAGCGCTGAAACAAGGCAGACGAAGAAAAGGTAAGGAAGGTTTCGGGCTTCACGTGGTGTCATGGGGGGAATTGCTCCTCTGTTGAGATGCACAAACATCACATCAGACATCAGACGTCGGACATCTGACGTCTGCTCTTGTTTTCTCCATTTCTATTCCACCTCGATCTCATCCACAAACAGCCAGGCCTTCCCCCCGGCACCGACATGCCACGGAGGACAGGTTCCGAGATTGCGTGCAAAAACCCTGACATACCGCGCCCGGATATCCACAGGCCTGGCTAGCTCAATGATCGTGAGTTCCTGGGCCTTTGCCGGTGCCGGCAGCGAAAACGTGCCCACTGTCGTAAATTGCTGGCCGTCCTCCGATACCTCATACTGTACGGCGGTCGGCGCGAAGATCCAGCCGTGATGGTCTTGCAGAAAACGCACTGTCAGCCGGGAGAGAGAAGCGACTTCACCGAGATCGATCGTGGCATCGAAGTCATTCTCCTCAAATCCCTGCCAGTTGCCGTCGCCGTATGTCCTGGTCCCGCGAATACCGTTGGTCAACGCGAACCTCCCACCCCCGGTATACTTTTGAAACGGGCGCTTCAGTGTTACCGGTTTCGCCACCGCCTTGTGAACATACACATGGTGTGTTGTCGGCGCGCTGAGCAACTTGCCGTCCCTGACGGAAACGGCCCGGATTTCCAGAGATCGATCTGTGACGAACGGCCCGTTGTAGACTGTGGATCGTGCGGTGGGCTCTGAACCATCCAGGGTGTAATGCATCGGG
>JAGDMJ010000148.1 GCA_017860555.1 Bacteroidota bacterium | reverse complement strand
AATAGGCTCCGACGCCCAGCGCGAGGAACATATAGCCGATCTGGCTGATGGTTGAGTAGGCAAGCACTCGCTTGATATTCCGCTGGGTGAGAGCGCTGAAGCCCGCGAGCAGCAGGGTCAGCGCCCCAATGACCGCCACGGCGTTCTGGACGGCCGGGGCAAGAGAGAAAAGCACATGCAGACGGGCAATCAGGTAGACACCGGCCGTGACCATCGTTGCCGCGTGGATCAGAGCACTGACCGGTGTCGGGCCGGCCATCGCGTCAGGAAGCCAGACTTGCAGGGGGAGCTGTCCCGATTTTCCAATTGCTCCGCCAAGCAGCAGCGCGGCGGCAGCCACCGCCATGCCGGAACCTTGAGCCCAGTGGGCCGGTGCCAGTTCCAGGATATCGCGAATGGTGAGCGTGCCCAGGTGCACAAAGAGCAGGAAGAGCCCGATGGCGAACGCGGTATCGCCGATCCGCGTGACAATGAAGGCTTTACGCGCAGCGCGCCCATTCTCGGGGTCCTTATACCAGAAGCCGATGAGCAGATAGCTGCACAGCCCGACCCCCTCCCAGCCGAGATAGAGGAGCAGCAGGTTGTCCGCGAGCACCAGAATGAGCATCGAGCAGACGAAGAGATTCATGTAGGCGAAGAATCTGCTGCAGGCTTCGTCATCCGCCATGAACTCGACGGAATACAGATGGATAAGGAACCCGACAAACGTCACAACCAGCACCATGAGAAGCGAAAGCTCATCCAGGTGTAAGGCGATTGCCGGATTAAAGCCTCCCGTGTTCATCCAGATCCAGAGCACCTGCACAAAACGATGGTCGGGCGGCGGAGAGGCAAGGAAGCCGGCGCCAAGGGCAAGGGCCAGGCAGGCAGATAAGCCCACGGATCCTGCGCCAAGCCATGACACGGTGGCACGGGAGAGCCGCTTGCCGCCGACGGCAAGAACAAGATAACTCGCCAGAGGCAGTGTGGGCACCAACCAGAGAAGGTCGAGCATCCTATCCTCTCATCGTGCTCGCCGAATCCACGTCGAGCGTCTTGAATTTGCGATTCAGGAGCAACACCAGTGCGAGACCAACGGCCACTTCGGTGGCCGCCATCGCCAGGATCAACATCACCATGATCTGACCGTCAGGTTGCCCCCATTGAGCCCCCGCAGCCACAAACGCCAGCCCGGTCGCATTCAGCATGATCTCCACGGACATGAGCATGAACACGATGTTCCGTCGGACCACAAGACCGATCATGCCAAGCAGGAATAGGCCGCATGCGAGCATCAGTGCATGTTCCGGAGGTACGCCATTCATATTGATCGCTCCTTGATCGCGGGGTTCCCCGGGGCCTTGCGATCCCTGAACCCTGGCGTGATCTCTTCCTCTTTATTCGTCCATTTCCCGGCGCCCAGATGGTACGCACCCACCAGGCCCGCAAGGAGAAGCATTGCGGCAAGTTCCACGGCAACCGGGTACACCAGGTAGAGGCTTCTGCCGACCTCCTTGGGAGGCACAGTGGCAATGGCATGCGACGCGGGTCCAGTGTTGCCGATCATGAGTGCCATCTCACCTCCAAGCGCGAGCGCCAGAAGCACGGGCCCCAGGTACATGCGCGGATTCAGCCAACGCCGCTCCTGCTCCAGCGCCGACCCGCCGAGGTTCAGCATCATCATCACGAAAACGAAGAGCACCATGATGGCTCCGGCGTAAATGATCACCTCAAGAGCGGCGACGAACGGCGCGCCAAGCTCAAAGAACACCAGTGCGACTGCCAGGAGAGATACGATCAGATACAGGAGAGCCTGCACGGCGTTCAGGCGTGTAATGACCATCGCCGTGGAGAGCAGCGCGATGGCTGACGATATGTAGAAGGTCACCTCCATGGTTCACGGAAGCAGGCTCTTGATGTCCACGGGAGCCCTCTCGTTCTCCGCTTCGCCCTTGTCTTTGCCGCCAATCGCCATCCCGGCAACGCGGTAGAAATTATATCCCGGGTATTTTCCTTGGCCATCGATCAACAGATCCTGCTTTTCATACACCATGTTCCTGCGGTCGTACTCGCTCATCTCCACGTCCGGCGTCAGCTGGATTGCATAGGTAGGGCATGCCTCTTCGCAGTACCCGCAGTATATGCAGCGCGAAAAATTGATCCGGAAAAACTCCGGATATCTCCGGCCCGTGAGATCCTCCGTCGCCTGCAAGGAAATGCAGTCGACCGGACAGGCCACCGCGCAGAGATAGCAGGCAACACACCGCTCCCCGCCATCGGGATCCCGTGAGAGGATGATCCGGCCCCGGTACCGCGGAGCGAACACGGGCTTCTCGTCGGGGTACTGAACCGTCTCGCGCTTTCTGAACATGTGGAGAAAGACGATCCACAGGCCATGCAGGATACTGAGCATACGTTACCTCATGGTGACGGGATTCTGGCCAGGAGAATGGCTCCCGTGACGACGGTGTTAAGGAGCGCCAGGGGCAACAGCACCTTCCACCCGAGTCCCATGAGCTGGTCAAACCGGAGGCGCGGAAGGGTCGCACGCAAGAGAATAAAGAAACTGACAAAGATGAACGTCTTCAGCATGAACCAGACGACAGGCGGCAGGACTGGTCCGTGCCATCCTCCAAGGAACAATGTGGTGATCATCCCGGAAATCACGACGATCCCGATATATTCGCCGACGAAGAACATGCCAAACTTCATCCCCGAGTATTCGGTGTGGAAGCCGGCGACGATCTCGCTTTCCGCCTCCGGCAGGTCAAACGGCAACCGACGTGTCTCGGCAACTCCCGAGATCATGAACAACACAAAGCCGAGGAATTGAGGCACGATATTCCACATCTCCCGTTGCGCCTCTACGATATCCCGCAAGTTGAATGAACCTGCCTGCGCCACGACCCCCAGCAGGGACAATCCCATGAACACTTCATAACTGATCATTTGTGCCGACGCACGGAGCGATCCGATCAACGCGTATTTGTTGTTCGATGACCACCCTCCCAGGACAACGCTGTAGGCACCGAGGGACGACATGGCGAGAAAGAACAGGAGACCGATGTTCAGATCCACGACCCCGATGCCGGGGGCTATCGGGACCACCGCGTAGGACATCAGGACCGTCACCATAATGATCCCCGGAGCGATGACGAAGATCGGCCGGTCCGCGAATGGCGGTGTCCAGTCTTCCTTGGCGAAGATCTTCACCATGTCAGCCACAACCTGGAAGATCCCGAACGGTCCGACCCGGTTGGGGCCGTAGCGGTCCTGCCAGAGGGCCAGAAGTCTGCGTTCCAGCCAGATCAAGCCGGGAGCCACCGTGAACACCCCCAGCAGCACGGCTATCCCCATCAGACCCCTCATCGGGCTCCCTCCTTCCTCACCCTGCACCATGCGGGGGTAACGAGTCCCTCCAGGCCATTCAGACCCACGGGAATTCCCACAGTCCCATCGGGCATGTCTTTTTTTATCTTCGTGGGAAGTCTATACACGCGCTCATTGACCTCGACCGCGGCTTCTTCATCCTGGCCGAGCCCCAGGCTGCCGGCATCACCAACGCTCAGCGCAACATATGGCAAGGGTATACGCTGAGAAAGGGCGAAGGCATGGCTGCTGAGCTCTTCGCTCCCGAAGATATGATAGATCGGCAACGCGAGCCATTCGCCGTTGCGCCGCCGGAATGCTCCGGGACCGGAAACGAAGAATGACGGCGTGGGCCCACCATCGGGCTCAAGCAATCGCACCCCCGGGTCTCCTCCCCGCAGCGGACCGCCCACCTCCTGCTGGAATTTGTTGATGGCCTGTTGAGAGTTCCATCCGGGGGCCCAGAACATCGGTATGATCGCCGGATCACCGCCATCATGGTATCCTTCCATGGAAAACCGGAGCGGAGAATCCGGATCTGGAGGAGGAGGCGGCTCATGGATGGTCTTGTCGGCATTCATCGCCGTACGTCCACTGTACCGGTGCGGCTGGCGGGCTCCTTTCTTCCCGTAGATACGGAATGATGCCGGGGGCGAAACGTGTGCCGCACGCTCGCCGAAACCCGGAATCGCCGCATTCATTTCACCGGTGACGTCGTCCAGACATTCCCAGGAACTGACACCGTCCGCTCCTCCATGTACTGTTATGTCACGTAGCCACCGCCACGCTTCCTGGATCAAGGGATCGGGATTCATCGCCTGGAAGAATCGCTGCATCCGTCCCTCATTATTGATCAGGGTCCCGTCCCCTTCCGCGAACGAACTCACGGGAAGACCAACATCGGCCTTTGCAAACGTCGCATGATCGATGCAATCCAGCACGATCACGTTCTCGCAGTTGCCCAGGAATTCTTCCACCGCGACTCCATCCGCCCGGCGGAAGAGGTCGTTTTCCAGAATGATGACAGTATACGCGGCGCCATCCCTGGCACGGTCGAATGCTTCCTCGAGATCCTTTCCCGTAATGAATGCGGCCCCCATCGTGTTGCACTCCGGGACCGAAAAGCTGATGCGCGGCTCTTTCCCTGCACGAGAAAGTGCCCAGGTTACGTTCGCGGCTGCCTCCACGATCGAACTGCTTCGCAGGCTCATGCCGGAAATCACGAGCGGGTGCTCCGCTCCCCGTAACGCCGCGGCAATCTCCTCCGCGAGTGAACTGAGGCGTTCTCCCGCGCCCTCGACGGCTGGAGCGTCCGCTTCAAGAGCGTGCGCAACGGCAAAGCCGAGCCGCGCAATATCATCGGGGGGACCATGGTACGTCCTGGTGGCCACGTCATCCAGGCGGGTCGATGACACGGATGCGACATAGAGCGGCCCGTAACGGTCTTGTACCACCTCGCGGACGGCCGCATCGTTCCAGGCGGCGATGCCCAGCTTCGCCGCCGCCTTTCGTGGGGCGTTCAGGATCGCCTGACGCACCGCAAAGGCGCACATCGGAGCGCTGTTCGTGAGATCTTCTCCCAACACGAGGATGGCATCGGCCTCTCCCACTTCGCGCAGTGAGGCGGACCGTGCCGGCCCACTTTGCAGGATCTCGCGAATCCGCCGTACCAGGTGGTTCTCCACGGCAGGAAGCCCGGAGTAGTAATTCCCCTCGCCGACGATCTTTCGAAGCGCATAGTTCCCCTCCAGGGATGCGCGCGGGGATCCGATGCCGATGACATGCCGGGAGGAAACGATCGACGCGGCTTGCTGAAGCGCGTCCTCCCTTATCGATTTTAGCGCGGGAGCACCGCGCGTCGACCTGACGAACGGCTCCCGAATCCGCGTTGCGCTGTTGACGAATTCGTAGCCGAACCTACCCCTGTCACAGAGAAAGTACCCGTTCACGTCATGGTTGTACCTGTTCAGGATCCGGCGAAGCACATTGTAGCGTTCCCCCGGAATAGTATTGCAGCCAACCCCGCAATGATGGCAGATCGACGGCGCGGTCTGGAGATCCCACTTGCGGGTGTAATGACTCCGGAGCGTCTTGTCGGTGAACACACCGGTCGGGCAGACCTCCACCAGATTCCCGCTGAATTCGTTTTCGAGCGTACCGTCTTCGTGGCGACCGAAGTACACATGGTCATGGGCGGCGAACACGTTCAGGTCGTTCCCTCCCGCAAGATCCCGGTAGTACCGGACGCATCGATAGCATTCGATGCATCGGTTCATCTCGTGGTTGATGAACGGGCCGAGATCCTGGTTCCTGAACGTGCGCTTCGAGAACCGGTAGTTGCGATAGTTGTGCCCGGACATGAGCGTCATGTCCTGCAAATGGCACTCTCCCCCTTCGTCGCAAACGGGACAGTCATGCGGATGATTCACCATGAGCCAGGCGATCACATGTTCACGGAAGGCGTGAGCATCAGGAGCAGTAATGGAGATTCTCGTTCCTTCGCTGGCGGGCGTCATGCATGCCATGACGATTCTCCCCTTCGTATCCTTCTCGTCACGGAATTGCAGGACGGCACACTGTCGGCATGCTCCCACCGACCCCAGCGCCGGATGCCAGCAGAAATACTGGAGGTTCATTTCCAGGGAAAGGACTGCCTGGAGAAGGTTGGTGCCTGCCTGGACCTGGTAGGTTTTTCCGTCAACGATGATCGAAGGCATGCGTCATCTCCATGGACAGCGCTGTTCGGTAATATGCCGCATGAAATCCTCCCTGAAATACTTCAGCCCGCTCTGCAGGGGCTCGACGGCCCCGGGTGCAAGCGCGCAAAACGTCATGCCCGGTGACAACCACTTGCAGTGCGCCTCGAGTTGCGCTATGTCCTCCGGCTGGCCCGATCCATCTTCAATGGCCTTGAGCAGGCGCTCCGTCCAGGGAAGGCCCTCCCGGCATGGCGTACACCATCCGCACGATTCCTGTGCAAAGAAGTGCTCCAGGTTGTGAATCATTCCCACAGGGCACGTACGATCATCAAGCACGATCATGGTTCCAGTTCCCATCCGGCTCCCGGCCTTCTGCACTGAGTCGAAATCCATCGGCGTGTCGAGGTGCTCTTCAATGAGAAAGTCCGTCGACGCGCCACCGGGGAGCAAACCCCGGAACCTGTAGCCGTCACGCATGCCCCCGGCATGCTCTTCCAGCAGCTCCCGCACCGTCGTTCCAATGGGAAGCTCCCAGAGTCCTGGCTTTTTCACCCTGCCGCTGGCGCCATAGAGTTTTGTGCCAGCATCCGCGCTTTTGCTAAGGTCTTTGAACCATTGCGCCCCCTTCCGCACGATGTGCGGGATGTTCGAGAGAGTTTCCACATTCTGCACGATGGTGGGCTTTCCCCACAGACCGCTCACTTGTGGAAACGGCGGCTTGGCCCGGGGTGTTGCCCTTTTCCCTTCCAGTGCGTTCAGCAGTCCGGTTTCCTCTCCGCACATGTACCGGCCGGCGCTGACGTGAACGTACATCTCCAGGTCGTACCCGGAGCCCAGGATCTTCTTTCCAATATATCCCTGTTCGGCAGCCTCGCCCAGCGCACGTCTAAGCACTTCCTCCGAGCGCGTGTATTCGTGACGGAGGAAAATGTATGAGACGGTTGCCTGGATCGCGTACGCGGCAAGGATCATCCCCTCAAGTAGTTGATGAGGATTCCCTTCCATCAGGAGGCGGTCTTTGAAGGTCCCGGGCTCCATCTCATCCGCGTTGGCGACGAGATACTTTGGGGATGGGGCGTCGTTCCCCATCGGGACGAAGCTCCACTTCATTCCCGTATTGAAGCCTGCTCCGCCACGCCCCCGGAGCCCGGAATCCCTGACCACTGACTGGATATCGTGCGGGCCCATCCCTTGCAGCGCTTTGCGGAGCGCGTCGTATCCTCCGGCCTGTTCATACTCCTTGAGACTCAGCGGCGATCCGTCCGGCTTGATATGTTCGGTCAGTGGCCGTTCCATGGTCAGGGATAGCGCTGCAGGATCGTTTCGACCGTTTCTGGAGTCACATCTATATAGGTATCCCTGTCAACCATCAGGACGGGCGCCCGGTCGCATGCCCCGAGGCACTGGATCGGCAGCAGCGTGAAGCGTCCATCCCGGCTCGTTTCCCCGGGCTGAATTCCCAGACGCTGTTGAATGGCATCTCTGACGGCGGGGAAGTTCATGATCCAGCAACTCACGCTGTCGCAATAGAAGATCACGTGCCGCCCGACCGGCCGGCGAAAGATCACATTGTAGAAAGTGG
>JAGDMJ010000147.1 GCA_017860555.1 Bacteroidota bacterium | reverse complement strand
TCTTGCATCCAGCATCGCCAGACTGCCCAGGAGAGGATGAGATAGGCGGCAGCCTGGATGGCGATGAAGAGAATGAGGGTGGTGTCCAGCGAGTCCGACGTATAGATGACCCCGTAGCAGAGCTCCATCAGGAACCCGAGCGTTATCAGGTGGCGGATTGAGATCATCGGTATCCAATTATGGCAGGCGCCATCTCCGCCCGTCGGCATGAAGCAGTGCGTCGGCCTCGGGAGGGCCCCAGGTTCCCGCCGGGTACGGAAAGACCCGGCTTTGCGCATTGGACTTCCATCCTTCAAGGATCGGCGTCACCAGCGACCAGGCCATTTCGAGGCTGTCGCCGCGTGCATAAAGCGTGGGATCCCCGAGCATGCAATCCAGGAGAAGGCGCGTGTATGCTTCCACCAGCCGCCCGCCGAACGCAGCACCGTAGCGGAAGTCCATGGTCACCGGCCGCATGTTCATTCTGGAACCGGGGATCTTGGAGTTGAACCGCAGCGAGATCCCCTCATCGGGCTGGATCCGGATCACAATGCTGTTGGCGCTCAAACGGTCACCCGCGAAGCCGGAGAACATATGATGCGGGGTCTTCTTGAACTGAACGGCAATTTCTGTGATTCGCTTGGGCAGCCGTTTACCGGATCGCACATAAAACGGAACGTCCGCCCAGCGCCAATCGTCCACCGTGAGCTTCAGCGCCACGTACGTCTCGGTAGGACTGTCGGGCGCGACACCTTTCTCATCCCTGTACGCAGGCACGCTCTTGCCGGCAGTCGTCCCCTGGGCATACTGACCTCGCACCGTGTAGACCTGGACATCCTCGGGCCTGATCGGCTTGATCGCCTGCAGGATCTTCTGCTTCTCATCGCGCACCTGACGCTCATCGAACAGGACGGGAGGCTCCATCGCGGTGAGCGCCAGGAGCTGGAGCATGTGGTTCTGGATCATGTCGCGCAGCGTGCCGGCTTCCTCGTAGTATGCTCCCCGGTTCTCCACACCCACAGTTTCTGCCGCCGTGATCTGAACGTGGTCGATGTAATTCCTGTTCCAGATCGGCTCGAAGATGCCGTTGGCAAACCTGAAGGCCAACAGATTCTGTACTGTCTCCTTGCCGAGGTAATGGTCGATGCGGTAGACCTGTTCCTCGTTGAAAACAGAGATCACTTGGCGATTCAACTCTCGCGCAGACTCCAGATCCACGCCGAACGGCTTCTCAATGATGATCCGGACCCACGCGTCATCACGCTGCGGGCGATTGAGGCCACACAGCCCGATGTGGCGGATGATGGGAGCGTACATGCTCGGGGGCGTGGCGAGATAGAAGAGGTAATTGGAGCCTGCGCGATGGTCTGTATTAATGGCATGAAGCGCCTCGCGCAGCCGGTGGAACTCATCGGCAATGCTGGCATCGACCGCCACGTAGTGCAGCATCCTGGCGAACTCATCCCAGAGCGAGGCCCTGCGGGCGTTGAGATGCCCGGCCTTCTTCATTTCTTCGTGCAGGTAGGAGCGGAAGGAGCCGTCCTCCATGGGGGTCCTGCCGACCCCTACGATGGCGAATCCGGCGGGGAGGAGGCCTTGTGCTTCAAGATCGAAAATCGCCGGGACCAGTTTCCGCCGTGTGAGATCGCCGGAGGCCCCGAAGATCACCATCACGCAGGGTTCCGGAATTTTCTCCAGCCGGATGGATTCCTGAAGTGGATTGGGTTCGACTGTCGTCTGCGTCATCGTCCTTGCGCTATGCCTGCGAATTCGCTCCTCTTCTCCTCAAGGCTCCGGGAGAGATCATCAAAGGATTTCTTGAATGCCGCAACCCCCTCCACCTCGAGTTTGTCCATGACCCATGCCAGGTCGATTCCCGCGTTCCGAAGAGCGGCGAGCATCGTTCTGGCGCCGTCGAGGTCTTCCTCGATCGTGAGGCGCGGGATGCCATGGTCAAGAATTGCCGACCAGGTCTTGGGAGGAACGGTATTGACGGTGTGGGGCCCGATGAGAGCGTCCACATAGAGCAGGTCGCTATATGCGGGGTTCTTTGTTCCGGTGCTCCCCCAGAGCGGGCGTTGCAGCCGTGCTCCTTTGGCTTTCAGCGCATCCCATCGCGGGCCGCTGAAGATCTCTCGGAACGAGTGATAGGTGAATTTCGTGTTGGCGACCGCCGCCTTTCCGAGCAGCGTTCGCAGGACGTCGGACCCGGGTGCCCCGGCACTGATCTTCTTCTGCAGTTCCCCGTCCACGAGGGTGTCAATCCGGCTGACAAAGACGCTTGCCACGGACGCGACGTGATCAACGGCTTTTCCCGCATTGAGGCGCTTTTCAAGTGCGGTCAGGTAGGCGTTTGCCACCTCGCGGTAACGGTCCACGGAGAAGAGCAGGGTAATGTTTATATTGATGCCTTCGCTCAGCATCCGCTCAATGGCAGGGAGCCCTTCGCGGGTTGCGGGAATCTTCACCATCAGGTTCTTCCGCTGCACGAGGGTCCAGAGCCGCCGGGCCTCTTCAACGGTGGCTTCCGTGTCGCGCGCATTGCCCGGTGAGACCTCGATGCTGACGAACCCGTCCCCGCCGTTCGTGCGCTCGTATACCGGCATCAGCACATCCGCCGCAGCCTGGATGTCTTTGACCATCAACGCTTCGATGATCTCTGACGTCTCCATTTCCGGCGACCGTTCCAACAGTTGCTTCAGCTGAGTATCATAGTCTTTGCTTCCGGAAATCGCCTTCTCAAAGATCGTGGGGTTGGAGGTCACCCCGCGCAAACCCTGCCCGACCAGCGCCGCAAGTTCTCCTGTGTTGATCATGCCCCGGCTGATATTGTCGAACCAAATGCTCTGGCCGAGTTCCGCGAGCCGTTCTATGGTGTTCATGTCTGTGCTCTCCGCATCCTGAGTGGATCCTCAAAGACCGTCAATTATGGAAACATCAACTGCGGCCCGCGCGGTTCTCCCCGCGCGCGAGGCCGCTACTCCTGTTTTTGCTCGATGTCAAGGATCTTGCCGACTCTCCTCTTGTGCCGCTCTGCGCCTGAAAAAGCCGCCTTCAGGAACACCCGGGCAATCTCGAGCGCGGAGGCGCTCCCGATGACACGCGCTCCCAGGCAGAGGACGTTCATGTCGTCATGTTCCACTCCCTGGTGCCCCGAATACGTATCATGGACCAACCCGGCGCGGATCCCTTTGATCTTGTTTGCCGCGATGGACGCGCCAACCCCGCTTCCGCAGACCAGGATCCCGCGTTCCGCTTTTCCCGAATTCAGCGCCTGCCCGATGGCACGGGCGAAATCTGGATAGTCGGATGGCGTCTCGTCGTGGGCCCCAAGGTCCAGGATCTGATGCCCGTCGTGCGTGAGCTCCCTGATGAGCATCTCTTTCATCGAGAACCCTGCATGATCTCCAGCTACTGCGATCTTCATGAAAGAACCTTTCTGGCCGCATTGACAACCCGTTCGACGGTGAAGCCGAACTTTTCGAACACAACGTTTAGTGGAGCCGAAACGCCAAAGGTGGACATGCCGATGAATTCCCCGCGCGGTCCAACATATTTTTCCCAACCCATGCTCACGCCGGCTTCGATTCCTACGCGTGCCTGCACGGAAGCAGGCATCACCGCTTCCTTATAGGAGGCAGGTTGGGCGTCGAAGAGTTCCCAGGAGGGCATGCTGATCACCCGCGCGGGAACGCCTTCGTTTTCGAGCCGCTCGTATGCTCTCAGCGCGAGCTGGACTTCCGAGCCGGTGGCCATCAACAGGACACGCGGTTCCGGCGCGCTGATGAGAACATAGGCACCTCTCGTGAGGTTCTCGGCTGAGGCATATTTCGATTGATCCAGCACTTGAAGCTTCTGCCGGGTCAGGGTCAGCATGACGGGCCCCTGGCGGTATTCCAGGGCGAACTTCCAGGCATAGGCAGTCTCGTTGGCATCGGCCGGCCGGATCACGATGAGTCCGGGCATCGCTCTGAGGGATGCAAAGTGTTCGACCGCCTGATGCGTCGGCCCATCTTCACCGAGTCCGATGCTCTCGTGCGTGAACACGAAGATCGTGGGGTACTTCGACAGCGCCGCGAGCCGGATCGTGGGACGCATGTAATCGCTGAACGCAAAAAAGGTGGCGCCGTATGGAATCAGCAGGTCGCTGACAGCGATGCCGTTCATGATGGCACCCATGCCATGCTCCCGCACCCCGTACCGGATGTAGCGCCCGAGCCGGTTGGAGCCGGAAAAATCCGTTGCCCCTTTGAACCAGGTGTCGTTCGACGGGGTCAGGTCGGCCGACCCTCCCAGAACGAGCGGGAGCTTCGGCATAAGCGCGCCAAGGATTTTCCCTTGTGCTTCGCGCGTTGCCACCTGCGTGGAAGGATCGAACTTCACCATGGACGACGACCAGATCGACTCCCAGTCTTCAGGGAGGCGACGCTCTGCTGCCGTCTGGAACTCCCGGGCTTTCTCGGGGTACGACCCGGCGTACTGTGCGAAAAGCTTCTTCCATTCGGCTTCGCGTTGTGCCCCGAGTTCTGATTGCTTGCCGAAGACCTCCAGGGCTTGTCCGGGGATGAAAAACGTTCTGGCGGGATCCCAGCCGAGGCGCTGCTTGGTCAATGCGACTTCCTCGTCCCCCAGGGGAGAGCCGTGTGCTTCCTTAGTGTCCTGCTTGTTCGGGCTCCCGTAGGCGATATGCGTGCGAAGTTTGATCATCGATGGCCGGTTCTCCTCCCTCTTTGCCGCCTCCAGGGCCTGTTCGAAAGCGATCATGTCGTTTCCGTCACCGCCCACCGTCTGTACGAACCAGCCATAAGCCTCATACCGCCGCGCCACGTCCTCGCTGAAGGAGAGCGATGTGCTCCCATCGATGCTGATCAGGTTGTCATCGTAGACAACGATCAGATTGTTCAGTCCCAGGTGGCCAGCCAGGGAAGAAGCCTCCGATGCGACGCCCTCCTGCATGTCGCCGTCTCCGGCAAACACGTATATCCTGTAGTCGATCACGGGCATCCGCTCGCGGTTGAAATAGGCCCCCAGGTATTTTTCCGCGATGGCCATGCCGACTGCATTCGAAATGCCTTGGCCGAGGGGGCCGGTCGTGACTTCCACTCCGGGGGTGTGTCCGTACTCCGGGTGGCCGGGCGTTTTGCTTCCCCACTGGCGAAAATGCATCAGGTCGTCGAGCGAGAGATCATAGCCGGTGAGATGCAGCAATGAGTAGAGCAGCATACAGCCATGGCCCGCGGACAGAACGAACCTGTCCCGGTTCACCCACCTGGGATTGCGAGGATTGTGACGCAGGTGCCTTGTCCAGAGGATGTAGGCGGCCGGAGCCATACCCATCGGCATGCCCGGATGACCGGATTTTGCTTTCTGGACCGCGTCCATCGTCAACGTGCGGATCGTGTTGATGCAGAGTTCATCGATGTCATTCAGACCGGGGTGGCGGAGAACTGTTTCGGCAGGGGGCCGGATTGTCGTTGAATCCATAGGAGCTTTCCTGTCAGTGACTGCGAGTAGGGAAGGGAGGCGAATTTCTGAAAGATAGGCCAAAAACGTTGGAAAAACAACCCTCGTCCCGTAGGCAGCAGAGTAAACCTGGGACTCACTTGGGAGTAACCCCGGGGGCTGCCTAGGTTCCCCCAGGAGTCACCCTGGGGTATCCTGGGTTCATCTGGGACCTCTCCGGATTCACCATTGATGGCAGTAATTCAGCAACCCGTTCGTCGAGGCGTCGTGCGATGTGACCCGACCCGGCGATTGGAGTTCCGGGAGCGTCTTCTTTGCGAGTTGCTTTCCGAGCTCTACGCCCCACTGGTCGAACGAATTGATGTTCCACACTATCCCCTGGACGAAAATCTTGTGCTCATAGAGGGCGATCAGCGAGCCGAGAGCACGGGGGGTGAGTTTGCGGAACAGGATGGCCGTGCTCGGTTTGTTCCCGGCAAAGAGCTTGTGCGGGACCAGGCGGTCCAGGGCGTCCCTTTCTACGCCCGCGGCCTGAAGCTCCCTCCTGACTTCCCCTTCCGTTTTCCCCCTCATGAGCGCTTCCGGCTGTGCGAGGAAGTTCGAAAGCAGGATCGCATGATGCGTCCCGATGGGATTCTGGGTCTCGACGGGCGCGAGGAAATCCGCCGGGATGAGCTTCGTCCCCTGATGGATGAGTTGGTAGAATGCATGCTGGCCGTTGGTTCCCGGTTCACCCCAAACGACGGGGCCGGTGGAGTAATCGACGCGCGTACCTTCCCGTGTGACGCTCTTGCCGTTGCTCTCCATGTCCCCTTGCTGAAGATACGCCGGAAAGCGGTGGAGGTACTGGTCGTAGGGAAGGACGGCATAGCTTTGAGCGTCAAAAAAGTTGTTGTACCAGATCCCGAGCAGGGCATGAATCACCGGGATGTTGCGCTCCAGCGGCTCACGGCGGAAGTGTTCGTCCATCGCATGTGCGCCTTCGAGCAGCGCTTCGAAATTCTCCATACCGATTGATACGGCAATCGAAAGCCCGATGGCGGACCAAAGAGAATACCGGCCTCCCACCCAGTCCCAGAATTCGAACATGTTCTTGGGGTCGATCCCGAACCTTACCACCTCCCGCGTGTTGGTGGAAAGGGCGACGAAATGCCGTGCAACGGCTTCCGCGGGAGCCCCGGAATCAAGGAACCACTTCTTTGCTGATTCCGCGTTGGTCAGCGTCTCTTGCGTTGTGAACGTTTTTGAAGCGACGATGAAAAGCGTGGATTCGGGATGCACGGCTTTCAGCACTTCGGCGATGTGCGTGCCGTCCACGTTCGACACAAAATGCACCCGGAGTCCGGCGCGTGCATATGGTTTCAGCGCTTCTGTCACCATGACCGGCCCCAGATCGGATCCGCCGATCCCGATATTTACGACGTCGCTGATCGCCCTTCCGGTATACCCTTTCCATGCTCCGCTTCGCACGGCAGTGCTGAACTCGCTCATATGCTCAAGCACCCTGTTGATCCCCGGCATGACATCCACGCCATCGACAAGGACAGGGCGGTTGGACCGGTTGCGAAGGGCGGTGTGCAACACCGCACGGTCTTCCGTGGTGTTGATCTTTTCTCCGCGGAACATCCTGTCACGCCACCCCTCGACATCAGCAGAGCGGGCGAGGGCGAAGAGCAAACGCATGGTTTCTTCCGTGATCCTGTTCTTTGAATAGTCGTACAGCATGTCCTCCATGCGGAGAGAGAACCTGGCGAACCTCTCAGGGTCCTGCTCGAACAGGTCCCGCATGTGGAGGTCGAAGATTGCCGTGCAGTGGGCCCGGAGCGCCTTCCAGGGGGCTGAGTCAGTCAGACGTGACATGTTTTATTCCTTTTCATCGATGACGGTGCGCACGATACGTAGTACCTCTGCCGGAACGTACGGTTTCTGGATGAACGCGCGGGCGCCGTCGGACATCAGTCCCGTCTTGACCTGCGGTTCGACATATCCACTGGCCATGATGATCCGGGCCGACGGATTGATTTTCCGCATCTCCGCAGACGCGTCAGCACCGCCCTTGCGAGGGAGGCCCATGTCAGTGACGATAACGGCAATCTCCCTCCAGTGCTCATCATAGGTCTTGACGGCTTCCTGCCCGTCGGCGGCGGTCAGCACCGTGTACCCTTTTGCCCTGAGCAGGCCGCTGAGGAGGTCTCGCAGCATTTCT
>JAGDMJ010000146.1 GCA_017860555.1 Bacteroidota bacterium | reverse complement strand
AAAAACAGATTCCAAGAGAAAGCCCATCCGCGCGAGCGCAAGGATGGGCATCTCGTGAACCCGACACTGTTTCGAACATGCCAACCGGCGAGCGGTCAGGCCAGACTCAGGCCGTCTGCTCCCTGAGCGAAGGAATCAGTCTCTTCCCCATCTCGTACAGTCCGAAGAGCGCCCCCACATAGAAGAGATCTCCGGCAAGGGTGTTCCGGAGGAAAGGGATCGCGGCCACATAGCACTGGACCAGGCCGCTCAGCGTCTGCTCGTACATGTAGGGAGGGCTGAGCCAAACACCGAAGTTCGTGATCAGATAGAACAGCACCGAGCCTGTCACGGTCGCACCAAGAGTGGGCAACACGCCGCGATGGTTCCGCAGCCAGAGTCCGATAAGCCCGATGAGCAGGAAGCTGACATAGACCCAGAGGGTCGTGGAATGAAATCCTATGAACCAGTCCGTCACCAGCATGGCGACCAGAGGGACGATGAAAGTGAGCTTGCGATCCAGATACACGCCCCCGAATAGCGCAAGCGCGGTCACCGGCACCATGTTCGCCGGGTGAGGGAGCATCCGCGAGAGTGCCGCGGCAAGGATCAGGACAAATGCATAAACGTAACGCGACATGGAACCTCCTCTGATGAAGTAATTGATGGCAAACCCGAGTGCTGACAAAAAACCCGGCCAGGAAGGAGGGCCGGGAGTTCGAAAAGGCTCTTGCTCCATCCATTCCTTCCCGCGAAGGTCTCTTCGGATGGGCTCTGGCAGGTCTCCTGACTCATGACATCACTCTTGCCTCGTCTTCCCGGGTGGCACGCGCCATAGGCCAGTGACGGACAAGCAATACTGTCATTAACAGTTGCGGGGCAGCTTCCGGTTTGAACGGAATTCCCTTTTCATCCCGTGCTTGAAACGGGACACCAGAGCCTCAGGTACTAAAAAACCTTGTGGAATATACGGCAGCGCACCTGCATTGTCAAGCACAATTGCAAGTTACTCTCGGAGCGCGTTCTTGAACCGCCGTACCCAGGCCCGGAGTCCTGCCGCATCCGCCGATTCGAGGATCTTCCGGATCAATGCGCTCCCGATGATCACCCCGTCGGCATCCCGCGAGAGCTCCCAGGCCCTTTCGGGAGATGAAATGCCGAAACCGACAAGCAAGGGATTTTGCCGCACAATGGTCCTCACGTTTCTCACGTATTCTCGCGCCGGATCTTTCCCCCCCGACCCCGTAACTCCCGTTGTTGCAACGCAATAGACAAACCCCCTGGACGTTTCGTCGATTTTCCGGATCCGTTCCGGAGTCGAAGTCGGAGTCACGAGGAGGATCTGAGAAATCCTGGCCGTCTGGCACTCAAAGGCGAATCGGCCTGCCTCTTCCAACGGCAGCTCGGGGAGGATGATCCCATCGGCGCCGGCCCTGGCCGCCGCCGAGAAAAAGTCCTGTGTCCCAAATGAGACGATCGGATTGAGATACCCCATCAGAACGATCGGGATTTCTGAGACCGCGCGGATCCGTGCGACGTCATCCAGAATACTCTGAAGGTGAGCGCCATTGGCCAAGGCCACGGTGGAGCTCGCCTGGATCACCGGACCGTCCGCAAGCGGATCTGAGAACGGCATCCCTATTTCTACGATATCCGCCCCTCCCTCCTCCAGGATTGGGACGAGACTGACCGCAGAATGAAGCTCGGGGTACCCCCCCGTGATGAAAAGAGCGAGGGCTTTTTCTTTACGGCTCCTCAGTGAGGCAAGACGTTGTTCGATTCTTCCCATCATGGCTATCGGGTCTTTCCGAACATTTCCGAGAGTGTTCCAATGTCCTTGTCCCCTCTCCCCGATATATTCACGACCACAAGGTCCTTCATCGAGGTTCCTGGCATCAGGGTCTCGAGATATGCAAGGGCGTGCGCAGTTTCGAGCGCAGGCAGAATACCTTCCAGGCGGGCCAGCCGGGAGGCCGCTTCGACTGCTTCTCCATCGGTCACCGAAACGTACTCCACGCGCCCGGTGTCCTTGAGCGCGCTGTGCTCCGGTCCGACTCCCGGGTAATCAAGTCCCGCGGAGATCGAATGTGCCAGCTGCACCTGCCCGTGCTCGTCCTGCAACAGGTAACTGAGCGATCCATGAAGAACTCCCGGGCGCCCTTTAGCAAGTGTTGCTGCATGCCGTGTTGTGTCCAGTCCCTCCCCGGCAGCCTCGACTCCGTACATCCTGGCCTCCGTTGAAAGGAACGGATAGAAGAGTCCGATGGCGTTGCTCCCGCCACCCACACACGCAACAAGAATATCCGGCAGCGCCCCCTCCGCCTGATCCATCTGCAGCCAGGTTTCCTGCCCGATCACCGATTGAAAGTCGCGGACCATCGCCGGGTACGGATGCGGACCGACGACGGAGCCAATGATGTAGAAAGTGTCCTCGACGTTGGTGACCCAGTCCCGGATGGCTTCGCTCGTCGCATCCTTGAGCGTGCGGCTGCCCGTGCGCACCGGCACGACCTCGGCTCCAAGCATCTCCATCCGCTGCACGTTCAGCATCTGCCTCCGCATATCCTCTTCACCCATATACACCAGACAGGAGAGACCCATCTTCGCGGCCACGGTCGCCGTGGCAACCCCGTGCTGCCCTGCCCCTGTCTCCGCAATGATCCGTTTTTTTGCGGAGCGTTTTGCGAGCAGGATCTGTCCGATGGTGTTGTTGATCTTGTGCGCACCGGTATGACAGAGGTCTTCCCTCTTGAGGTAGATCTTCCCACGGCCGTAGTGGGCCGTGAGCCTGTCCGCATAGGTCAGGGGAGTCGGCCGACCCGCATACGTCTTCAGCAGGGTCGAGAACTGCGCCTGAAACCCGGGATCGACCTTTGCCGCCGCATACAACGATTCCAGTTGTTGCAACGCCGGAATGAGCGTTTCAGGCACAAATCGACCCCCGTATTCGCCGAAATACCCGCGGCCGTCAGGCAACTGGTAATTCTCGTATCCCTTTCCGGAACTGCTCATTCTGTCACCTCCATATCTACCGATCGATTTACCACTGCGGCGATCTGACGCACCTTCTCCATCAACTCCTTGAACCGATGCGGCTTCAACGATTGATATCCATCGGAGAGCGCCGCTCCCGGATCGGGATGCACTTCGATCATGAGCCCGTCTGCGCCCGCCGCGATACCGGCAAGCGCCATCGCACTCACTCCCTCCCACATGCCGATGCCGTGACTCGGGTCTACGATGATGGGAAGATGCGAAAGCTTCTTGATCACCGGGACCGCGTTCAAGTCCAGCGTGTTGCGTGTTGAAGGCTCGAACGTCCGGATGCCGCGTTCACAGAGAATGACATCATAGTTCCCGCGAGCGAGGATGTACTCCGCCGCCATGAGAAGTTCCTCGATCGTCGCCGAGATCCCGCGCTTCAGCAGCACCGGAGTCCGCAATTCCCCGGCTGCTTCCAGCAGTCCGAAATTGCTCATGTTGCGCGCGCCGATCTGGATTACATCGGCCACTTCGGCAACCGCCGTCAGGGTGAGGGTGTCTTTCACTTCCGTCACGATCTTGAGTCCGGTCTCGGCACGAGCCTCGCGAAGAAGGACCAATCCTTCTTCCTTCATTCCCTGGAATGTGTAAGGGGATGTGCGGGGCTTGAAAGCGCCTCCGCGCAGGAATTTCGCCCCGGCCTCCTTGACGGCACGGGCAGTCTGGATCAACTGGTCCCAGCTTTCCACGGAACAGGGGCCGGCAATGATGGCGAGTTCTTTCCCTCCGATGAGTTCACTGCCGACGCGGATCTCGGAATTCTCACGTTTAGCGTCGCGCCCCGCGAGCTTGTACGGTTTCGAGACCGGGATCGCTTCTTCCACCCCGCCCATGGTGTTGAACGACTCCGGGTTGATCTTCCCTGCGTTCCCGGTGATCCCGATCGCCACGCGTTGTGCTCCCGGGATCTCATGGGAAGTGTACCCCATCCCGGCGATCTTTTCTTTTACTCGCAGGATTTCTTCACGCGTGGCGTCTCGTTTCATTACGATAAGCATAATCACTCCTTGGTCTTGCGAATGGCGTCGAACAGCCGGGCAATCTTCACCGCGTTCTTGATCCCCGGAGACAGCTCCACTCCGCTGCTCACGTCGACGGCATACGGGCCTACCTCGCGAAGGGCTCTCTCCACATTCTCCGGCGTGATGCCGCCGCCCAGGATTATTCGTCCGTACCTCTTTGCCGCAACGGCGATACCCCAGTCGAATGTCTTCCCCGTCCCGCCGTCCAGCCCCTCCACATACGTGTCCAGCAAGTACCCTTCAACCGGGAACGCGGCAAGCGAGGCAACATCAAATGCCGGAGTCACGCGAAACGCTTTCCACACCGGCAGTGTGAACCCGGACGCTTCCTCCGGGGTTTCATCACCGTGCAACTGGATGAGCCGGATCCCCGTGCTCTCGGCTACTCCACGGATTTCCGCTCGAGAGGCGTTCACAAACACGCCAACCGGCGTTACGTGGGGCGGAAGACCAGCGATGATTTCACGCGCTCGTGCCGGCGCTATCCACCTCTTGCTTGACCGGACAAAGACAAAACCTATTGCTGCGGCCCCGGCCCGTACTGCCGCGGCCGCATCCTCATGTCGTGTGATTCCGCAGATCTTCACTTTCATGCTTCGGCCCCTTCCACCGCACGAAGCAGACGTGCTACTTCCTCTCCCGGCCGTTCCTGCCGCATGAATGCCTCTCCGATCAAGACGGCGTGGATCCCGCCGGCGATCAACCGCCGGAGGTCATCCGCCGTGGAGATTCCACTCTCGCTTACCACGGTCACATCCTTCCTGATATATGAACGGAGATGCAGCGAAAGAGAAAGATCCGTCGCAAATGTTGCCAGGTTCCTGTTGTTGATGCCAATAAGGTCACACCCGCTCTGGTCCAGCGATGCGATCTCTTCGCTGGTGTGTACCTCGACCAGGCATTCCAGGCCCAGCGATCCCGCCTCGGCCTGCAGCTCGAACAGACGGGCAGGATCAAGGGCGGCCGCGATGAGAAGCACCGCATCGGCACCGTACGCTTTCGCTTCCGTGAGCTGATACGGGTCAAGGATGAAATCTTTGCGCAGGAGCGGGAGGTGCACGAGCTTTCGAACAGACGCGAGGACCTCGAGGCTCCCCTGGAAGAACCTCTCATCTGTCAACACGGAGAGCGCGGATGCCCCGCCCTCCACATACTCGCGCGCGATCATGTCCGGGTCGAATGGTTCGCGAAGGACCCCTCTGGAAGGCGATGCCTTCTTGATCTCCGCGATCACGGCCATCCGTTTGGCGGACAGCGCTCGCTTCAGGGAGAGCGTCCGGCGAGCGAACATCGGCAAATCCCTGAGCCTCTCTACGGAATACTCCTTCTTGCGCGCGGCTACTTCCTGCCGCTTGTGAAGGAGAATTGTCTCCAGGAGATTCATGGCCGATTGGAGAAGTCAATGAGCTTATTCAGGGCGGTAAATGCCCGTCCCGAGTCAATAGATTCGGCAGCCGTTGCGCTGGCCTCAAGAAGACTGGCAGCCTTCCCGGCAACAAAGATCCCGAGCGCCGCGTTCGCAAGAACCACAGACCTGCCGGGCATCGGCTCGCCCTTCAGGATTCCCAGTGCGATCGAGGCGTTCAGCGCCGCATCGCCTCCGGCCATGGATGACGCCGGCTGCGGTTCCAACCCGAAAGAGGCGGGTGAAACCTTGTATGAGCCAACCCTCCCATCGGCCCCCGTTTCGAACACGGTCGTCTCTCCGGAGGAGGTCACTTCATCCAAACCATCTTCGCTGTGAACAACGCACGCGTGCATCGTGGAGAGGCGTCCCAGGGCGCAGGCAAGCGTGGAGGCGACATCCTCGCGATAGGACCCGACGAGTTGCCTGCGAACACCCGCGGGATTGGTGATGGGCCCGAGCATATTGAAGATCGTCCGAAAGCCGAGTTCGCCGCGTGCCTTTGCGGCAAATTTCATTGCCGGATGGAAGAGCGGGGCGAACAGGAATCCCACACCCAGACTGTTGACACAGTCCTGGACCTTCTCCGGTGAAATCTGAATGTTCACACCGAGGGCTCCAAGCAGATCGGCGCTGCCGCTGCGACTGGACACCGATCTGTTTCCGTGCTTTGCGACTGTCACGCCGGCTCCGGCGACAACAAACGAGGCAACGGTCGATATGTTGAACGTCCCCTGCCCGTCTCCCCCCGTGCCGCACATATCCATCGCATCCGGATCATGGAGTTGCAGCCGTACCGATTTTGCCCGCATTGTCCTCGCGAAGCCCACAAGCTCATCGACGGTCTCCCCTTTCGCACGGAGCGCAACGAGAAGCCCCGCGATCTGCACGTCCGTCGCCTGTCCGGTCATGATCAGGTCAAGGGCCCCGGATGCTTCATCTGATGTGAGACCCTCACCGCTCAGGCATTTTTCAATATACTGCTTCATGTTCATAGTTGCACCCGCAGCCAGTTGCGTATGATCAAGTCGCCCGCATCGGTAAGAATCGATTCCGGATGGAACTGGACTCCTTCGATGGGAAAAGAGCGATGGCGCACTCCCATCACCACACCATCAGGCGTCCGCGCCGTCACTTCCAGGCCGGGCGGAATGCTCCCCGTGGAGATCACCAACGAGTGATAGCGCGTGGCGATGAACGGCGACGCAACTCCGAGGTAGATGTGCCGTTGGTCATGCCGGATCTGAGATGTCCGTCCGTGCATGAGCGTCGGCGCATGGACCACGTCGGCCCCGAACGCCACGCCGATCGCCTGGTGGCCCAGGCAGACCCCGAGGATAGGTATCTCCGACCCGCATGTACGAATAAGATCGACACTGATTCCTGCATCTTCCGGACGACCGGGGCCGGGCGAGATCAGGATCTTGTCCGGCCGCATTTCCACGACCTCATCCACACGAATCTCGTCGTTCCGCTTCACGATGATGTCCTGTCTGAATTTCCCGAGGAGTTGGACCAGGTTGTACGTGAACGAATCGTAGTTGTCCAGTACGAGGATCATATGGCACCCTCCGAAAAACGTCGCGGACTCAACGAAGGCGTCAGCCCCCTTGCAGCGAGGCGCAGCGCGTCCAGCAACACCTGTGCCTTGTTCGCCGTCTCCTGATATTCCTGCTCGGGCACCGAATCCGCAACAATACCCGCGCCTGCCTGGACGCGCAGACGCTCATGATGCGCGATGATCGTTCTGATGGCAATGCAGGTATCCAGCGTCCCGTTCAGCCCCACATATCCCACCGCCCCGGCATATGCGCCGCGCGGGCAGGATTCCAACTCATGGATGATCTCCATCGCACGGACCTTCGGTGCACCCGAAACCGTTCCGGCGGGAAAGCACGCTTTCAGAGCGTCCAGTGCGGTGTAGCCTTGCTTGAGAGTCCCGCAGACTTCTGAGACGAGGTGCATCACGTGCGAATAGCGTTCAACGCGCTTGAGCACGGGAACCCGGACCGAGCCAAATTCCGATATGCGGCCCACGTCGTTGCGTCCCAGGTCGACTAGCATGATATGCTCCGCGAGTTCCTTCTCATCATGGAGCAGTTCAGAGGCGAGATTGTCATCCTCCTCGACGGTGGCACCGCGCCGCCGTGTACCGGCGATCGGAAATACTTCTACCGTCGAATTCCGTATGCGTACCAGAACCTCCGGGGACGACCCGGCCATTCTCGTCGCGCCAAAGTCGATATGAAAAAGGTAGGGCGATGGATTGATCATCCGAAGGGCGCGGTA
>JAGDMJ010000145.1 GCA_017860555.1 Bacteroidota bacterium | reverse complement strand
CAAAGATCCCTTCTGCGCAGGTGGTGAAAGGCCTGAACGGACTCAAGGACAACATTGAGCTCGTTGCAACCGGCGGTGCGACGGTTAACGCGAGCGGGAACACTATTACGATCAATGCCGGGGCGGGCAGCACCGGAGGCCCGATTACGGGCATCCAGAATACCAACAACACCCTTGATATAACCGGAGCGAATGGCCCAACAGTCACGATCGGCGTCAAGAATGGCGGGATCACCGGGACATATCTGGCCGACAATGCTGTGAGCTCCGCGAAGGTCGTTGACGCCGGAATCACTACCCCCGATCTGGCCGATAATGTAGTGACCTCGGCCAAGATCGCAGATGGTGCCATCGCTAGCGCGGATCTTGCCGACAACTCGGTGACGTCTGCCAAGATCGCTAATGCCACCGTTGTGACAGCAGACCTGGCCGACAATGCGGTAACATCCGCCAAGATCATTGATGCGTCAATTGTAGCCTCGGATCTTGCCGACAGTGTGGTGAATTCACTCAAGATTGCCGATGCCTCAGTCGCGACCGTGGACCTCGCTGACGGCGCAGTAACATCTGCGAAAGTAGGTTTTCCTCTGGAGCGCACATATTACGGAACGAACGAATATGAGATGCACTATGGGCTTGGCTATTCCTGGAATACGGGGGGGATCAGGTTCAATTCCGCTGGTTTGTATGCGAAGTACCGGCGAGGAAGCGGCTTGATATTAGGGACAGGTTATGCTCTCTACGTGGATGGGAACGCAGTCATTACCGGGGGAGATCTCACGGTGTCCTCGACTTCTGTAAACTGGACAGCCACCAAGCCCGCGACCGTCAAGGTGAATGATGGGTCAACAGTCCGGCTCTTTTCGGAGGAAGCAGCTGAGGTCTACTTCACGGACTATGGTACCTCGCGCCTGGTGGGCGGGAAGGCACATGTGGAACTCGATGCACGATTCCTTGAGACCGTCACAGTCGATGCTCTCCACCCGATGAAGGTCTTTGTGCAATTGGAAGGCGACTGTCGCGGCGTCTTTGTAGCGAACAAGAGTACCACTTCTTTCGACGTTGTTGAGCTCCAACAAGGGACATCAGATGCGCCGTTCACGTACCGGGTGGTCTGCAAGCGACGATATTACGAAGATGAGCGCCTTGCCACACCGGAACAGGACAAGTCATTCAACGAACGAATGCTGAAGGAAGCGTGGCCCGAAATGAGTGGGAACACCAATTGACCACACATGGAAATGGGAGTCAGACCATGAGATTGATGACCGTGCTTCTCCTGATTGCATTCTGCTCGTCATCCACTGCGCAGGTCGCTCTGACGAGTTCGAACCTGACGGTCGCTGGAGGGGTAGCGCAATCGGGAATATACTCTATGCTGGGCTCGGCGGGGCAGACCGCCCCGCCAGGTTCGTCCGCCTCTGGCGTCTACACGCTCAACGGCGGGTTTATCTCCTGGCCCAGATTCAACGCCGTGAATATCCAACACGTTCTTGTGGCAACGGCAAACGCCGCGACACCATTCACGGTAGTGTCGTCGGTTCAGGGAGGATCCCAACTCACAACGATGAGTCTTCTCTACCGCCGGGGTGGTGACCCGGCGTTCGTTTCCATCCCAATGGTGCTCAGCGTAGCAGAAGGCCAGGCGACCATCCCCGGAGAGGTGGTGACTGTGCGGGGCGTGGAGTATGTCATCACCGCCGACGATCCGGCGAGCGGGACCCACACCCGGATGCCCGGTGCGGGCTACTACTCCGTGCGGGTGATGGCGGCTGCTCCAGGCATACAGATACCGACGGCGCTCCCGGCGGAGAAGTATCGCCTCATTTCTCTTCCTGTGCAAGCAGACGACCCGGCGGCAAGCACCCTTCTCGTTGGCGCGTTTGGGACCTATGACAACACGAAATGGCGGTTTTTCGAGCTGCTGGCCAACCAACAACCCTCGGAGTATCCCGCCGTCGCGTCAATGCATCCTGGTAAAGCGTTCTGGCTGATCACAAAATCGGGTGGCACCTTTAGTACGGGATCGGCACGGTCAATCGTGACCGACAGGCCGTTTGCCGTTGCGCTGAACCCGGGATGGACGTTCGTGGGGAACCCGTTCGCCTTCACCGTTCCACTCTCCAAACTAAGAAGAAAGAGCCTGGGTGCCCTCGATGTGCGACGCTATGCCGACGCCTGGCAGGTTGAGTCGGGCGGGCTCGATCCCTTTTCAGGATATGCAATTGCCAATGGGAATTCCAGTGTCGACACGCTCTTCCTGAATCCGGATCTCTCGACAGGTCCCCTGCCAAAGCCTGCCGAACCTGCCGGGAGGGCCTTGGCCACCTGGAGTGTAGGCATCTCCGCAAAATCGGGCACAGCCTTTGACCCCGACAATGAGGTCATCGCCTCCACATCGGCATCCAAGTCGCTTGATGATCTGGATCGGCCCGAGACCCCGCAGATCGGGGACTTCGTCTCGCTTTACTTCAGCCACCCAGAATGGAAGGCTGTCTTTTCCCGATACTGCACGGATGCCCGCCCGACTCCCGATGAAGGGGAAACATGGGGCTTTGAGGTGACGACCAACATGACCCGAGAAGTGGATCTCCATTTCAGCGGCCTCGAGTCTATTCCGGCGACATTCGATGTCTGGGTCGTCGATCTCGATCTGAAGGCCTCCGCGGACCTCAGGGCAACGCCCGAGTACCATTTTTCAAGCAGGGGAGAAAACAGCTGCCGACGGTTCTCCCTCATTGTTGGAAACAGCGACTACACCCGGGACCGGCTGACATCGACTGGAGCGCTCCCGCAGCAATATGAGCTCCTTCAGAACTATCCGAATCCTTTCAATCCGATGACCGTAATCCAGTATGGCTTGCCTTCCCCTTCACACGTTCTTCTGGAGGTCTTTGACCTTCTGGGCCGAAAGGTAGCTACTCTCGTTAATGAAAACCAGCGGGAAGGGTTCAGGACCAAGGAATTTGATGGCACCGGAATCGCAAGCGGCATATACATCTATCGGTTCACAGCGGTCCCTCTGGGTGGTGGACAGCGCTTCTCCCATGTCAGGAAAATGGTTCTGACAAAATGACTCTCCACCTTCGGCTTTGGAAAGACGGTGACCCCGCGAACGCAACAGACCATCCTTTTGAACAGGAGGTTGTTGGGATCGGGAGAGACCCGTCCAATGCGATGCAGCTGGAGAGACCTAATGTCTCGAAAAACCATGCCCGCATCGAACAGCGGACCGAGGGGCTCACTGTGATCGACCTGAAGAGCCGGAACGGAACATACGTGAATGGGGTGAGGATCTCGCCAGAGAATCCTCATCTTATCGGTCCTGGCGACAAGGTGCGGGTCTGCGACTTCAATATTGAAGTTGTCGCGTGGGACCGGCCTGCCTCACCGGGGATTCCTGCCCCTCGGGCTGTTCCTAGTCCCGAGGAGAGGCCCCCCTTGTTTCCAAGCGAAGAAGGCGCCGGGCAGCCTGCCCTGGCGGCGAGCAGCATCACAGAAGACTGGAAACAGCGGGTCGATGCGGCGGAGCGGGAGTGTGAACGACTAAATGCGCAGGCGGCTGTTGACGCCATCGCTGCGGAAGAGAAATCAAAACACCTTGCAGCGGCAGAGGAAGAGTGCAGGCGCCTCAGGGTCCAGGTTGGTCAACTCGAGGAAAACATCAAGCACCTCGTTGCGACTGAGGAGGAATGTGGGCGTTGGAGGGAAGAGGCTGCGCTGCTGAAAGAGAAGCTGACGACAGTTGTCAAAACACCTCCCCCTGTTCAGCACGTGGACGAGTCGACGGCCCTCAAACGTCTGAAAGCCGTTCTGGAAATCGTCCTACAGCCGGCATTGAAAATCATGAGGGGACGCATCCTTTTCCGCTCAGAGTTCACGGGCGCTACCATGTTTCAGGATCCTGTGATGGAAGCCTTGAGCAAACAGACCCCGAAGGAGTGGATCAGCTTCTTTCTGGATGCGGAGGTGAGCGAAGCGAAAGCCCGTGACCGTCTGGAGCGCCTGAGTGGCGAGACGGAAGAGATGATCCCCCATGTCATTGGTCTGCTGGATGGCTACAGGAAGAGTGTCGACGTCGGGACGAAAAACATGCTCAAGCATCTGAATCCGGCGCGGATCAGGGAAGAGCTTTTCAGGAAGCCGTTGCAGGTGGGCCCGCTGTCGATTCCGTACCCGTTCCTGCCGCTCGTTGCGGACAGGATTGCGTGGAAAGCAATGGAGCAGCATCACCGCGAGCTTGAGGAGGAAGACCGGGGGAACCTGGAGCAGCGGTTCTTCCGGCCGGCGTTCATTCAAGGGTACATTAGCTGCATCAGTTCCGCGAAACACGAACCGTTGCTGTCACGATCCACAACCCCGACGAGCACGAAAGCCAAGCCATGACATCGCAAGAACGCCTCGTATGGTACGAAGGGATGACACTGGATCCCCATCACTTTCAGCAGTGGGACAGACATTACCGTGGACTCCTGAACGCACGGATCCGCTCCCTGTCGGCACTGGACTGGGGCCTTACGCGCCTCCTGTTTGACAACGAGAGCCTGGCAAACGGGATTGTCAGCCTCAAGGAGTGTCGCGGCATCACCCGTGACGGAATGGCATTTGACATCCCGGGGACTGATCCTGCTCCGCCCCCTCGGGAGATCGCAGAACACTTTCCGCCGTCTCAGCAGTCGGTGTTCGTCTCTCTGGCCGTTCCCATCGAAAAGAGCGCAGGAGGGAATTGTCTTCTGGACGATGGGGCGCACGGAAGGCAGGCCCGTTTTGTTCCGCTCAACATCACGTTGCCCGACGACAACACGGGTTTCAACGAGCGGGAGGTGACCGTCTGCAGGCCCAATTTCTCCATCATGTTTGGCAACGAGCCACTCAGGGAATTCTCATCGCTCGTGATAGCTGAGATCATCCGTGCCTCCGACGGCACATTTGCGCTGAACGGGCGCTTCGTGCCTCCCTGTCTCTCAATTGCCGCGTCGGACGCCCTAATGGGAATCGCCCGACGGGTCACGGAAATGCTTGTGGCTAAAGGGAAGACCCTGTCGGAGCGTCGCCGTCAACAGCCGTCGGGACAGATTGAATTCACTACCTCGGACGTGACACTTTTCGGACTCCTGCAAACCATCAATTCAGTCCTCCCAGCTCTCTACCATGAGTACAGCGTGCTTCGATGCCATCCGGCGACGCTTTACGAGGTTCTCGCTTCGCTGGTCGGTCAGTTGACGACATTCTCGCCGGAGATGGAAGTGCGGTTGAACGAGTGGCCAGCGTACGACCATGGTGCGCCTGCGGCGGGATTCCTCTTCCTGGAAGGGAAGATCATGCAGCTCCTAGAGGCGGTAATTTCGACCAACTGCACGCCGATCCGTCTCGAAAAGAAGAGCGAAACGCGGTATATCGGTCGGCTGCCCGATGAGACTCTCCTGAGGAACGCACAGTTCTACCTCTCTGTTTCCGGTGACTTCCCCGAGCGAAAGGTGGTGGATGAACTGCCGCAGAAGATCAAAGTCGGCGCGCCGGAAGACATTGATATGCTTGTCGGGGCAGCGCTGCAAGGGTTGACGCTCATCCATACTCCCCGTGCGCCCGCGGGGCTGCCCACGCGCCCGAACCTTCTCTACTTCCGGCTTGAAAAGACTGGGAAATTTTGGGACTCCATCCGGAAAAACTGCTCGGTGGGAATCTTCGTTTCCGGAGAGTTCCGGGGACTCAATCTCGAACTGCTTGCGGTGAACGAAAACTAAGAAGGCAATCCCATGCACCAGACCTCATATGGACCTGAAGAAAGCCGTGACCTTGCGGGGCTCTGTTCAGATTTTCTGATGCTGATCATGCAAATCCGAATCACCCGCCAGTTGGACGATCCGGCAACCCTTCGGACAAGAATGAAGGATCTTCTGTCGCGGCTTGATTCGAAAGCTCGCTCTGCAGGGGTCGAGTATGAGCAGCTGGAGACCGCGAAATTTGCTCTCGTTGCCTTTCTCGACGAGGCAATCACGGGCATTGACTTTGCCGACAAGGACTCATGGCTGGCCTCACCGCTTCAGATGGAGTTATATAACCGGTTCGACGCTGGCGAGGAGTTTTTCAAACGATTGCAGCAGCTGCGGCAGCGCCCGCAATCCAACCTCCAGGCACTGGAGATCTATTACCTTTGCCTCGTGGCGGGTTTCAAAGGAAAGTACCACCACAGCGATCCGGAGGCCCTGAGAGGCCTGATTGAGGATATCCGGGCCGAACTTTTCAAATTCCGCGAAACCCGGCCTCCCCAGGTGCTCTCCCCTCACGGGAAACCACAGGAAGGCGTGCTCGAGGCCGTTTCAAAAGACATCCCCGCGTGGGTCATCGGCGTCGTGGCCGTTGCCATCGGTGTCCTCTTCTTCATCGTGATGAGGGTGCTCATCCAGGGGGCATCCGATGATACCGTCCAGGCGGTTCAGCGGGCCACCTACTCTGCGGCACTTGTCCTGTCCATGACCTTATCGAAGAGCTGACAACCATGAGCACATTCACGAATCTTCTGAGCAGACGCCGGCTGGCCGTCACGATAGGGTTGCTGGTCCTCATCGTGCTGACCTGGGTCGTGGGTTGGTGGCTGAATGGCCTCTCGGTGACGATCAGTTTCGCGATCACCCTGGTCATCCTCGTGCTCTGGATCGTCCTCCTCATGGTCGAAAGGATGGCATCGGAACGCGGGGCGAATGAGCTCGAGCAGTCGATCAAGGCCCAGAGCGAAGACCATGTGATGGGTCTACGGCCCGAGAAGCGGGAAGAGGTGGAACTGCTCCGTGGCCAGCTCGCGGGGGCGATCGAGTCGCTCAAGAAATCCAAGCTCGGGAAAGGCCGTAGCGGGAAAGCCGCCCTCTATGCGCTCCCCTGGTACATGATGATTGGGCCGCCGGCTGCGGGGAAGACGACGGCAATCAGGAATTCGGGGCTGGAATTCCCGTTCGGCGCGGATCGTGAAATTCAGGGTGTCGGCGGGACACGCAATTGCGACTGGTGGTTCACCAGCTCTGCAATCCTTCTGGACACGGCTGGCCGGTACATGACCGAGGAGGACGACAAGGAAGAGTGGCTGGCCTTTCTCGACATCCTCAAGAAGCACCGACGCCGGCAGCCCATCAACGGCGTTATCATTGCGGTGAGCGTCGCCGATCTGCTCAATGCCTCGTCGGACGAAGTGGATATGCATGCCAAGAATGTCCGCAAACGGATCGACGAGCTTATTCAACGGCTTGGTGTCCGGTTTCCTGTCTACCTTGTGTTCACGAAGTGTGACCTGCTCAACGGCTTCGTGGAATTTTTCGAGGACCTCAATCGCGTCCAGCGCCACCAGGTGTGGGGGTGCACATTCTCGAAAGACGAGCTGCAAAAGGACAATCCCCGTATCGTCTTCGAACAGGAGTTCATGTTCCTGTACCAGACGTTGCTCCAGCTGCGGTTGGCCCGTCTCGGCCCCGGCATGAAACGGGAAAACCGGCGGCTGGTCTTTGCCTTTCCTCTTCAGGTACTCGCGGCAAAGAATAACTTGTCGCAATTCGTCGGCAAAATACTCCAGCCGAATCCCTATCAAGAAACCCCGATCTTCCGGGGGTTTTATCTTACGAGCGGCACGCAAGAGGGAGTGCCGATCGATCGGGTGATCCAGTCCATAGCATCCGGGTTCGGATTGCCGCCTGAAGTCACGGAACAGTTCAGTCCGGAGATCAAACCAAAAACGTATTTCATCAAAGATCTCTTCACAGACATCATTATTCCGGACGAGCGGCTTGTCCGTCTCACCTCGCGCGCTGAGAGGAGCAAAAGGGTTGCACGGGTGGGGACACTGGTGGCAGCGGCGGCAGTACTAGC
>JAGDMJ010000144.1 GCA_017860555.1 Bacteroidota bacterium | reverse complement strand
CGCGCGCGGCAGGGTGGGCTGAACGGTCCGATGTCACCGACCTGGAAGTTCACGACAATCCCGCGCGTACCCGATGTCGTCACGTTGATTGAGCTGGCCGATGGCGCTACCGGTGTTTCGACCGACAACGTGCGGTTCATCTGGAGGCATTCGCAGCCGTTGGTCAATCGCTACTGGTTCGAGATGGCGATCGATTCGCTCTTCGCGATGACGAGAATCGATTCTACCATCCGGGACAGCACGACACTCGCCCCTTCACTCGTCAACGGGACCTACTACTACTGGCGGGTGCGCGCCGGAAACCCCGACGGGTGGGGTCCCTTCAGCCAGGTTCGCCGCTTCCATGTCGGGCCCCTAGACGTCACCGTGGAAAAGCCCGGTGTTCCCGAATCCTATGCCCTGGATCAGAATTACCCGAATCCGTTCAATCCATCGACTTGGATTCATTTTGCTCTGCCGAGGCGGGCGGATGTCAGGCTCGAAGTGTACACTATTCTGGGTGAGCACGTGGCGACCCTTCTGAATGAAGGGATGGAGGCAGGGTTCCACAGGCTTCAATTCTCCGCGCAGGACGGCCGGGGTCGGATGCTCTCGGCCGGGATCTACGTCTACCGCCTCGTGACTCCGGAGTTCACGATGGCGAGAAAAATGATTCTTCTGAAGTAATATCGGTGGTGCCAACGATGCGGAGCCGTGGTATCGGATGAAGGGGCGTCGGGGGAGTGAGGGGGGTTCACCAGTCAGAACAGATGGAGATACATGATGGAAGGTCAGCGGTCATCGAATCCTAGAGTAAGCCTGGGGATGCCCGTCTACAACGGGGAACGATTCCTTCGTGAAACCATGGATTCGCTCCTGGCGCAGACCTACAAGGATTTCGAGCTTGTCATCTCTGACAATGGTTCGACTGACGAAACAGAACGGATGTGCCGGGAATATGCCTCTCGTGATCACCGTATCCGGTACTACCGTGAAAACTTGAACCGCGGGGCAGGGTGGAATTATAACCGGGTCGTGGAGCTGGCGAGGGGGGAATACTTCAAGTGGGCGGCACATGACGATCTTTGTGCTCCCGCGTATCTTGAACGATGCGTCGAAGTGCTTGACCGTACTCCTGCGGTCGTGCTCTGTTATCCCGATGATATCGATATCGATGAGAATGGGAACAAGATCGACAGGAAGCGGCTGAGTCACATCCCCAGCAGTCAGAGAGCGAATTCGCCTGATCCCGCCCAGAGGTTGAGGCAACTTGTTCGTCTTGATTACGATTGCGAGCAGGTATTCGGCCTCATACGGCTCAACGTCCTGCGGCGGACGGCCCTCATACTCAATTACACGGACTCGGATCGGACGTTGTTGGGAGAACTCGGGCTGTACGGCCAGTTCTTCGAGATACCGGAGCCTCTCTTCTATCATCGCCATCATGGAGGCTCGTCGGGACGCGCGAATCCCATCGGTGGCGGGTGGCACCTTCGCGCTGGTTGGTTCGATCCTCGCCTGAAGGGGCGTGTGCTCTTCCCGCAGTGGCGCCAGGTGTGGGAGTATGTCAAAGCCATCTTTCGCTCACCACTCAATCTCCCGGTCAAGCTCAGATGTTTGTTCTGGCTGGGCGTTGGGTATCGAAATCGCCTAGGGGCGCTCGCAGCAGAGTTTGTAGCAGGTCTCCGGAATTTCTTCGCCGGGGCGGGTCGTCCAAAAAATGGCGCGACACGTGCCGCGGAAGCGCATGGATAGCCAGTCAGGTCCGGGAGATTCCCCCCGGTTCAGCGTGGTCATCCCGACGTACAATCGCGCAGACACGGTGGGTCGCGCAATTGAAAGCGTTCTGAACCAGACCTACCCCCCCTCGGAAGTGATCATCGTCGATGACGGCTCCCGTGACGCCACACGAGCTCGTGTGGAAGGGTTTGGGCCCCGGGTGACATATCTGCCTCAGAACAACGCCGGTGCTGCTGCTGCGAGGAACCACGGCGCCAGGGAAGCGCGTCATCCCTGGCTCGCCTTCCTGGATTCCGATGACATCTGGGCGGCCACATACCTTGAGCAGATGGCCGCTGCGATCTCGGGAACGGCCGGTGTCGCGGTCCTGTATTTTTCCGACGCAGAATTTGAAGACTATCCGCCGCCGAACAACCGTTGGGCCCGTGCCGGGTTCTCCGCAAAAGCTCCCTTCGAACTGATCGAAAAGCCGATCGCGATCGTTTTTGCTGAGTCTCAACCGATGCTGCTGCCTTTCTCCGTTTTTCGACGCTCCGAATTTCTTGCCGCGGGAGGGCTCTGGGAGCGCCTGCCGGCCGCGGAAGATACGCATCTTTTCACGCGACTCGGAACGGTCCATGCGATGTGTGCGGTGTCGTTCGTTGGCGGCACCGTGAAAAGCGCCGGGGAACATGGCCACCGGCTCACCGGTGAGTATGGGCCATCAGCCGTGAAGCACTGGGAGTGCTCCGTCTTGATGTGGCAGGATATTCTCCGAACTGTTCCCGGCCTCTCTTCGGGATACAAACGCCTCCTGACCAGGCGCATCGCGGATGCTTACTGGCGCAAAGGGGTCCTCTATGCGAAAGGCCACAAGCTCATGGCTGCCGCAGCCGCCCTTGGACGCTCGCTTCTTCACGATCCGTCGGTGGCATGGCACGCCGCTGCGAGAAAGCTTGGCGCGAACTGATGAACATCGAGACCCCCGACAAAACACCTCCTGTCCGGAAAGGCCACTCGGATCTCAAAACCCAGATCTTCAGCGGGACCCTGGCGATGGGGACGGCCACGATCGGACTGCGTGGTATTTCCATCATCTCCTCGATCCTGCTGGCGCGCCTTCTTGATCCGGTGAGCTTCGGCATCGTCGGAACCGCGAGCATCGTCCTTTCTACTACGAACCTCTTCTCGGGCTTTGGCCTCGGCCCGGCCCTGGTGCAGACGCGCGCCGATCGGGGTAAGGCGGCGTACCAGTCGTTTGTCGTGACCTCGATGACGGGAGCGCTGCTGACCCTGATCATCCTGCTCTTCTCCGGGACCTTTGCACGCCTCCTGGGTCATCCGGAAGTCACCCCCGTGTTGCAGTGGATGTCGTTCCTCATTTTCCTTGGGTCGTTGATGATCGTCCCGGAGGCGTTGCTCCAGAAGGAACTCCTCTTCGGCCGGATCAGCAAGATCGTCGTTGTGGTGGAGCTCCTCCATATCGGCGTCGCCCTCGGCCTCGCGTACACGGGATTTGGGTACTGGAGCCTCGTCTGGTCGTCACTCGCGAAATCCCTGGCGACGGTGACCTTGTACTGGATCGTCTCGCCGCGCCGCGAGTGGCTGGTACGAAAGCCATGGGATCGGGGCCTGATGAAATCGCTCCTGACTTTCGGGATTCATTCGACCGGCGGAGGGATCATCACGTATGTCTATTCGATCATCGACAACCTGACTGTCGTCCGCTGGCTTGGGACCGCCTCCCTCGGGCTGTACGGCAAGGCATACGACTTCACGAGCCGCTCGGTCGACAGCATCAACAATGTCCTGGGTACGGTTCTGCTCCCGTCCTACGCGCGGATCCAGGGGGAGACCGAACGGTTGAAGCGTGCATACCTCAAAAGCGCGCGGTTGATTTCCTTTGTGACGGTGCCCGTGTCCATGGGCATGGCCATTACCGCGCCGGAGGTGGTCTCCACGCTCCTGGGGGAAAAGTGGATCCCCATGATCCCTGCCTTCCAGGTCCTGGCCTGTGTCGGCCTGGTGAAACCGTTGTCGGCAAGCACGTCGGCACTCTTTCTGTCTCAAGGCCGGCCTTCGTACAATGTCCGCGCGGGCCTCGTTGTGCTCTTCACCATGCTCCCGCTTTTCGCGCTGTTGCTCCCGGCCGGGATCGTGGGAATAGCCTTCGCTGTTCTCGGCGCCCACATTGTCGGACTGGCCTTCAATGTGTACCAGATGCAATCGGTCCTGAAAGGCACCGCGCTCAACATGGTGACTGCTCCGCTTCCCGCCATTGCCGCCGGGCTGGTGATGATGGGCGCCGTCCAACTCAGCAAGGAGCCGCTTCGTCTTGCCGGAGGTGGCGGACACGGCGTCGCGACGGTTATCGGCCTGGTCATCGTCGGCGTCGCCGCCTACGGCATCGTCCTGTTCTTGATTCAACGACCGCTCGTCCTGGAAGTGAAGGAACTGATACGCGCCAGATTCGGAGGCCGCGCAACGTGAAAGGTTTGCTTATGGAACTCAGTGTCATAGTTATCACACGCAACGAGGAGGCGGCGATCGGCTCCTGCCTGGAGTCGGTGCTCAAGCAGACGGAAGGGCTGGAGCGCGAGGTCATTCTGGTGGACTCGGCATCGACCGACCGAACGGTGGAGATTGCCCGCAGGTATCCTATCACGATCATCCGGATCGACGCATGCTCGGGGTATTCGCCCGCGGCGGGGCGCTATGTGGGCACGAAGCGGGCCACAGGGAAGTATGTCCTCTTTCTGGATGGAGACAATATCCTGATCGAAGGATGGCTCCAGACAGCCCTGACGCATTTTCAGGACGAAACGGTTGCCGCCATAGCCGGCAGGATCTTCGTGGTCCTGCCGGGAGAGGAATTGAGCTTCAAGCATCCGCCGCGCTACATTCCGGGGAAGGCCAAGTATCTTCCGACCGCGGGAATGTACCGGCGGTCGGTGATCCAGAAGGTGGGGACATTCAATCCGTTTGTCAGGGGAGAAGAGGAACGGGAACTCGCTTTCCGTATCACGGAGGGAGGATTTTCGATACTTCGCCTGGACACACCAATGGTGTATCACGTCATGAAGCCGCGCACAAAATCGGAACAGGATGAAAAAGCCGGATACTTCACCGGATTGGGGCAGATCTTCCGCCGCTACGGCTTCAGAAGCATCTCATGGGACCTCATCGTGGCGCAAAGGAAGACCTTTGCGGTGAATGGGATGGTCGCCGTCGTAGCGTCCTTGCTCATCGCGTTCCTTGCTTTGAAATTGATAGGACTGTTCCTCGTTCTGTTGAGCGTCGCTGCCCTGGCCATCGTTCTGCTGGCTATCAGGAAGGGATGGATGCGGGCGTTCCTTTTCTTCAGAGGCGAATTTCTCAGGGCGAGAAATATCATCCTCGGGTTCCGGCGTGGGATACCGAAGGCTGAGGACTTCTGGGCCACCACGGCTGACGTGGCTGGAGCCGGAGCAATCCCGGAAAGCCCCCCTGCAGCCGCCAGGGGGCATTGAGAACGACAAGGCTGCAGCCCTGATTCCCGGAGGGAACGAACAAGGTACATCCCGCGAGACGAAGACCTGAAAGCGGCAGAGTTGCCGGTGGTCACAACAGGGATCTCCCCGGATGATTATCGTAGGTGTTGAGGAAAACAGGGGATCGGCGATGGAAAAGGTCCTTTTCCTTGTGTATCACGAGATTTGTCAGTACCATTTCCCATCAGACGCCGTAAAAGGGTCCTCGGAAGTTTTCAAAACGATTGCTGCAATTACTCACTAATGCGCAGGTTGACCATGAAGACGATGCTTCTGGAGAAACTCGACAACAAGACCGCTACCGTGGGGGTGGTAGGCCTGGGGTACGTAGGGCTGCCGTTGCTTCTTTGCTTCGTGGAAAAGGGGTTCAATGCCATCGGGCTGGACATTGACACAAAGAAGGCCAATGCGTTGATGAACGGGGAGTCGTACATCAAACACATTCCGGCGACCCGGATCAAGAACGCCGTAGACACAGGGCTGCTTTGTGCGACGACGGACTTCACGAATGTCAGCAAATGTGACGCAGTGCTGATCGCCGTGCCGACCCCGTTGAACAGGAACCGTGAACCCGACATGTCCTACATCGTGAACACCTGCGAGGCGCTGGTTCCGCATCTGCGGCGGGGGCAGTTGATCGTGCTCGAGTCCACCACCTACCCCGGCACGACCGACGAGGTCATGGTTCCGATCCTGGAAAAGAGCGGCTTGAAGGTGGACAAGGACATTTATGTCGCTTTCTCTCCCGAGCGGGAAGATCCCGGACGTAAAGATTATTCCACCGAAACTATTCCGAAAGTTGTGGGCTCGACCTCGCCCGAAGGGCTGGCAGTCGCTGAAAAAGTGTATCAGCAGATCATTGTGCGCACCGTGCCGGTCTCTTCGACTGCTGCGGCAGAGGCCACAAAGATCCTGGAGAACACTTTCCGTGCGGTGAATATCGCGCTGGTCAACGAACTGAAAGTCACGTTCATGAAGATGGGGATCGACGTCTGGGAGGTCATCGAAGCAGCCAAGAGCAAGCCGTTCGGCTTCATGCCGTTTTATCCGGGCCCGGGGCTTGGCGGGCACTGCATCCCGATCGATCCGTTCTATCTCACCTGGAAGGCGCGCGAATTCGAAGTGAGCACCCGGTTCATCGAACTTGCCGGCGAGATCAACACGTCGATGCCCGATTTCGTGGTGACGCGGGTCATGGAAGTGTTGAACGACCTCGGAAAGCCTCTCAAGGGCGCACGCATTCTGTTGCTTGGGCTCTCCTACAAAGCGAACGTGGATGACGACCGTGAGTCGCCTTCGTACCGGTTGATCGAAAAGCTGGAGCACAAAGGCGCCGTGGTGAGCTACAACGACCCGTACATTCCGGTGATCAGGCCGTCGCGAGAGTATTCGAAGTACGCCGGAAGGAAGTCCGTCCCGATCACGAAAGCCTACGATGCGATCGTTGTCTCCACGGCTCATGACGAGTATCGCAGCGTGGACTTCGAGAAGCTCGGCCTGCCCGTTATCGATACCCGGCATCTGCTGGCGGATTCCAATCCGTTCTGCCACAGAGCCTGAGGCGTGCCATGACAAACGGAAATCCCATGCACTACCTGGTGACCGGAGGAGGAGGGTTCATCGGCTCCCACATTGTCGAGGAACTGCTCCGCCGGGGACAGCGTGTGCGGGTACTGGACAATTTTGCCACCGGAAAAAGAGAAAACCTGGCTTTCCCCGGGATCGCGGAAGCGCGCCAGAATCTGGAGATCCGGGAGGGAGACATCAGGGATGAGGCGGGTGTTCGCTCGGCGATGGAAGGAATCGACTACGTGCTGCATCAGGCGGCGCTCCCGTCCGTGCCACGCTCCATCGCTGATCCGGTGAGCACAAACGAGGTCAATGTGCGCGGGACCCTCAACGTCCTGCTGGCGGCGCGTGATGCGGGGGTGAAGCGCCTGGTCTTCGCATCGTCGTCGTCGGTGTATGGCAACAGCGTCGTCTCGCCCAAGCATGAAGATCTCCCGACGAATCCTCTCTCGCCCTATGCCGTGTCGAAACTGGCCGGGGAGCGGTACTGCATCGCGTTCCATCTTGCATATCAGATGCCTACCGCCTGCATCAGGTATTTCAATGTGTTTGGCCCCCGGCAAGACCCAAAATCACAGTACTCGGCGGTCATTCCGCGGTTCACTACCGCATTGCTCGAAGGCAAGCCACCGACAATTTATGGCGACGGCCTGCAGTCCAGGGATTTCACATACGTGAGCAATGTGGTTCACGCAAATCTTCTGGCATGCACGTGCGACGATGCAATCGGCAGAGTGATGAACGTCGCCTGTGGAGACGAGCATTCCCTGTTGCAGTTGCATGAAGAGCTTTCCAAAGTGATCGGAGCGCACGTGGATCCGATCTTCGAGCCTGCCCGGACAGGGGATGTCAAGCACTCCCGCGCCGCCGTCGATCTTGCCAAACGGCTGCTGGGGTATTCGCCGTTGGTCGCCTGGGAAGAAGGAGTGCGCAGAACGGCCGCCTTCTATCGCGACATGAAGGGTCAAGAGGTGGCCTGAATCGATCTGTACCGACGCATCATACAACGGCGCTCGCTCTTCGAGTGCCGCTTTATTTTTCTCCTCCAGCGGACGGACATAGGCGAAGTTACGGCCGGTCCCTTGGAACTTTTTGTGCGCATCA
>JAGDMJ010000143.1 GCA_017860555.1 Bacteroidota bacterium | reverse complement strand
AAAAAGGGAACGCTTCATGGAGGTTCTCCCTGGTTAAGAAGGCTGGGAAGAGATTTCTCGTTCGAGCGTGCGCATCACGTCGAGTACGGGAAGATTTCGTTCCAGCGCGATCCGTTTGCACTCTTCAAATTCCGGACTGATCATCTCCCTGCCGTCCCGGACGACGGCCTTGGCCTTCACCGTCCCGAACGACGTCCGCACTTCCAGGTGCCGCCGGGGGAGTTTCCTCCGCCCGATATGCTGGAGGCGGAGGCCGATAGTGGAAGTTTCCCGGTAGATACACTGGATCGCAGCCTCGAGCCTGGACGTATGGACCATGGCGGAGAGAAGGATGCCGGGCCTTCCCTTCTTCATGATGATGGGAATGAGATACGCATCGTGGGCGCCTGCCGCCAGCAGCTGTTCGATGAGGTAGGGGTACAGCTGTGGGTTCATGTCGTCAATGTTGGTTTCGACGACGGTCACGTCCTCCTGTTCCAGGGCAGGCTGGAGGTCGGCGATGACCACCCGAAGGAAATTCGGAATCTCGGCAAACTCTTTTGTTCCAGCCCCGTATCCGGTGCTCCGGATGTTCAACAGCTCATCTCCAAGGACTCCGTGCGAAAGTGCTTTGATGATTGCCGCCCCGGTCGGGGTGGTGAGCTCGTGCGGAATGGATGTCAGGAGGGTGGGATAATCCTTCAGGATCTCCAGTGTAGCCGGGGCGGGAGCCGGCATGACGCCGTGCTGGGTGTTGATCAGGCCGCTGCTTCCAAGCTTGACGGGAGAGGAATAGAGCCGCTCGATGCCGGCGAGCTCCAGACAGATGGCCGTCCCGACGATATCCACGATGGAATCCAGCGCCCCCACCTCATGAAAGTGCACGTTCTCCAGCGGCATATTGTGGACCTTCGCTTCCGCTTCCGCGATGACCGAGAAGATCGCCTGCGCCTTCTCCTTGACGCCGGCCGGGAGCGTACTGTTGTCGATGATCGCGCGGATGTCTTTCAGATGCCTGTGGTAGTGCGGTTGATGGGAAATGACGACATCGATGTGCACCGCATCGATGGAATTGCGCTTCACATGGCGCGCGGCGAGCTCGAACCCTTCGATGCCGAGCTTCCGGAGCTCCGTCGAAAGGGCGTCGAGCGAAACGCCGGCTCCGACAAAGGCAGCCATGGTCATATCTCCGGCGATGCCGGCAATCGTGTCCAGGTAGGCGATCTTCATCGTTTGATCTCCGCGTGGTCAGATCCTTTTTGCAGGTGGCGTTCCAGATGTTCGAGGAACCGATCCGTGGCACCGACATGCGATTGGACGAATTCCTCCGCTCGTTTCCCGGTGGTCGTTCGCGCAACCTCATCCAGGAGGAGATTCTCCATCGTGCGGTGAAGTTCTTCGCTGTCATTGACGACGAACGCTCCGCCTGCATCGACGAGCATGAGAGGCTCATGGGAGTTCCTGTGGCGCGGGCCGAACAGGACCGGGATACCGTACACGGCTGCCTCAAGAACATTGTGGATTCCCTGCCGGAAGCTCCCTCCCACATACGCTATGTTCGCGGAGGCATAGAGGATCAGGAGGATGCCCACGCTGTCCACGATAATAACGCGTTCGCCGTTGTATTCGTTCAGGGCGGAGAAACGGATGAAGCTGGTCCTCCCTTCACATTCCCCCTCCAGGTCTTCCAGGTGCTCGACGGATGGCTCATGCGGGACGATGATGAGCAGGACATTCTCCAAAGACTCCTGGATCCGGAGGAATGCAGGGAGGATCACTTCTTCGTCCTCCGGCCAGCTGCTGCCCACGACGATCACTTGCTTGCCGGCCGTGATCGAAGGAGGAACGAGATGGCGTTTCCGGGCTTCGGAGCTTCGGATACAAACCTGATCGTACCGTGTGTCGCCGACGACACTGATGGACGGATGGATCAGCCGGAATTTCCTGAATGCCTCCATGTCGCTTTCGGCGACCGTCAGGATGTCGTCGATGGGATTGTAGACATAGCGATGAAAGCTCCGGGCAACGGGGAGCAGCCGCTTGGTTTGCCGGCGCATGGTGGCGTTGGCCAGGAGGATCGGCACCTGCCGGTGCTGGAGTTCCCAGATGAGACGCGGCCACACATCGTACCGCACCATGACGGCAATGTCGGGCCGAACCACGTCCAGGAACCGCCGGGCGTTTGCTCCGGTGTCGAACGGAATGTATGTGATGACGTCGGCAAGCGGATACTTTCTGGAATGTTCGTAGCCGGACGGGGAAAAGAAGCTGGCGATGATGACGGTCCCGGGGTAGCGCTGTTTCAGCGCCGCGATGATTGGTTTCGCCTGTTCAAACTCTCCCATGGAGGAGGAATGGAACCAGATTCGTTTGCCCGCGGGGAGCGCGGCAACCTTCCGTGCGAGTTCTTCAAACAGGTTCGTTCGTCCTTCGATCCCTTTCCGGACTTTCGCATTGAACAGCCCCATGGTCCGGAGGAGCAGCCAGAGGATCGGGATGATGAGAAAGTCGTAGACAAATTCCCAGAAGCGGCGCATTATTGACGATCCAGCAAGTCTGTGGCGGCGTGAAGAACGGTTCGTGATTCGAGCTCTTTCATGCAACGAAAATGTCCGCGCGGGCAATCCGGGAGTCCGATATGCGTACACGGACGGCACGGAAGGTCGGGATGTTCCACCACCGTGGAATCCGTGCCGAACGGGAAGAAACCGAACTGCCGCACCGTCGGTCCGAACAGAGCGACGATCTTGCGTTTGCGCGCGGCGGCGATATGCATCAGTCCCGAGTCGTTGGTGAGCACGAGGGCGCAATGATCCATCGCCGCGGCGGTCTCCAGAAGAGAAAGCGATCCTGCGAGATTAAGAACGCGAACAGCAGGGGATTCCGCCTCCGCCATCGCTGCGATCTCGACGCACCGTGATGTCTCCTGTGCCGAGCCGAACAGGAGCACCGGCGCTTCATACCGGCGTGCCAGGGCAGCGGCCGTCCCGGCAAACCGCTCCTTCAACCACATTTTGTTGGCATGCCTGGCGGATGGGCAGACCCCGATTGCCCGGATTTCCGGACGGATTCCCCGGGCCTGCAACATGCTGCCGACCCTCTCCCGCACGTCCCCGGGCACGAGCAATTCAAGTCCCCCACCGTCATCCCGAACGCCGAACGGCTTCACGGTTTCCAGGTAGCGCTCGGCGACCCCCGGGGCCCCGCCGGACGAGGCGTACACGTCACGCTTGAAGTTGACCAGCATCCACCGGGCCACCTTGCGCTTGTCGATTCTCACCGACCTGCGCGCCCCGAAGGCCAGCAGCCTGCTGCGAAGGCTGTCGTGGATATCAACGATCAGGTCGTACCGTTCACTCCGGATTGCGCGGCGGAGCCGCATCAGGTCATCGAGAGATCCTCGGGAGGGAAATTCGATGACGCGATTGACGTGCGGGTTGTACCTGACGAGGTCAGCGTATTCCGACTTGAGGAGGAAATCAATGTGGATTTGCGGAAAACGGTGTCGCAGGGTCCGCACAAGCAGCGACGAGAGGACGATATCGCCGACGGAACTAAAGCGTATGATTAATGTTTTATTCAATGAATCCAGCATGTCGGCTTTTGGATAGTACCAATTTTCCGGTGCAATTGCAAAGCACAGCCGCTTCAGCCCATGCCACCATCACTGGCCGGGGGAATGTGCTGAAGCGGTCCCACTTGTGAGGTGTAAGCGGGAAACCGGCGCATCGGAGAAGCAACCGGAGCCGAGTATCGTACAGTTAACCCATGAAAGGGAACCATGAATCGGCCTGACACTCTCGGAGCGCTTCGAGATAGCGGGTACAAAGTCCTCACGGTGAAGGACGAAATGCGCGCCAATCTCATCCGCAAGATGCGCAGCAAGGAGGAGCTTTTCCCCGGCATCATCGGCTACGACCAGACGGTGGTACCCGCACTCGTCAATGCGATCCTGGCCAGGCACGACATTATCCTGCTGGGGCTTCGCGGACAGGCGAAATCCCGGATCGTGCGGCAACTCATCAGCCTCCTCGATGAATATGTCCCGATCGTCAAAGGGAGCGAGATCAACGACAACCCGTTCGAGCCGGTGAGCAAGGCCGCCGCGGACATGATCCGTGAATGCGGGGACAGGACCCCCATCGAGTGGCTCCACCGGAGCAGGAGATACGGGGAAAAGCTGGCCACACCCGACGTCACCATGGCCGACTTGATCGGCGACATCGACCCGATCAAGGCGGCGGCGCAACGGCTGCACTACGCCCACGAGGGGGCGATCCACTTTGGCATCGTACCGCGAAGCAACCGAGGCATTTTCGCCATCAACGAGCTTCCTGACCTGCAGCCCCGCATCCAGGTTGGCCTCTTCAACATCCTGGAGGAGAAGGACATCCAGATCCGCGGGTTCAACATTCGCATCCCGCTGGATATCATGCTGGTCTTCACCGCGAACCCGGAAGATTACACGAACCGTGGGAACATCATCACGCCGTTAAAGGACCGGATCGACTCCCAGATCCTCACCCACTATCCCCGGTCCCTTGATGAGGCCATCAGGATCACCGAACAGGAAGCGCACATTCAGCGGGAGGGAAGGACGATCCGCGTGCCGCAGTTCTTTCGGGAGATCATCGAGCAGATCGCATTCGAAGCGCGCAAGAGCGAGTACGTGGACCAGAAGTCGGGCGTGAGCGCGCGCCTTACCATCGCCGCCATGGAGAATCTGATCAGCAACGCAGAGCGGCGCGCCATCATGGTGAATGACGACGTCGTCATTCCCCGCATCTCCGACCTGCCGCATGTGCTGCCCGGACTCACCGGGAAGATCGAACTGGTGTTCGAAGGAGAACAGGAAGGGTCGGTGAAGGTGAGCAAGGCGCTGGTGGGAAAAGCCGTGCGAGAGACCTTCAAGAAGTATTTCCCCGATCCTTTGCGGAAGCGTTCGCGCGGGGCGGGAGAAGGCCAGGCGGTCAGGCAGGCGACGGGAGACGACTCCGAGTACGGAAAGATCATTCAGTGGTTCGAAGCAGGGAACAGGGTGGAGGTCTCCGATGACATGACGCGCGAATCGTACCAGCGCGAACTGGACAAGGTCAAGGGGCTCCGCGAGGTCACCAGGCGTCACATGTCGAACATCGATGAGAAGTACGAGCTTCCATCCGTGATGGAGTTCGTGCTTGACGGACTGCATCAGAATTCGAAGATCGCCAAGGACGAGATCGACCACGCGACATCCTACAAGGACCTTGTGGGCAGCATCTTCGCCGGGCAGGGAAAAATGTATGAAGAAGACTGAGCGATGAGATTCCTCTATTCGCAATGGCGCCCTGATTCCGAGACCGACGAGCAGAAGCTGGAGCAGCTTACGTCGCTCTTCAGTTACCTCGTGGTGCAGACCAGCGGCGATGTACAGGAGGCCCTCGAATGGTTGAAACAGCTCGCCGAGGAATACGGCCTGTTTGACGAGAACATGACCATGGACGAGCTGATCAACAAGCTGCGGGAGATGGGCCTCATCGAAGACGCGGACATGGGGATCCAGCTCACGAACAAGGGGATTCAGCGGATCCGCCAGGATGCGCTGCACGAGATCTTCACGTCGCTGAAAAAAGCGCCGACGGGGGGGCATGAAACCCCGTTCACGGGAAAAGGCGTGGATCGGCTGAGCGAGACCCGGAAATTCAATTTCGGCGACCAGCCGACCAACATCGACCTGACCTCAACCTTGACCAATGCGTTCCGGCGCGACGGCATCGACGAATTCACGCTCAAGGAAGAGGACCTCGAGGTCTACGAGACCGAGCACCAGACCACGTGTGCCACCGTACTGATGATTGATATCAGCCACAGCATGATCCTGTACGGCGAGGACCGGATCACGCCAGCCAAGCAGGTGGCCCTGGCGCTGTCGGAGCTGATCATGACACGGTTTCCGAAGGACTATCTGGCGATGGTGGTTTTCGGCGACGATGCAAAGCTGATGAGCATCAACGAGCTGCCATTCCTGACGGTGGGTCCGTATCACACCAACACGAAGGCGGGGCTCCAGCTTGCGAGGAACCTCCTCCGGCGCAAAGGGAGCGCGAACAAGCAGATCTTCATGGTGACCGATGGCAAGCCGTCGGCCATCTTCGAACCGAACGGCAAGCTGTACAAGAACTCGTTCGGTCTCGATCCAAAGATCGTCAACAAGACGTTGGATGAAGCCGTGGCCTGCCGCCGTGAGAAAATCACGATCACCACGTTCATGGTGGCGAGAGACCCGTACCTGATCAACTTCGTGGAGGAGCTGACCAAGGCGAACCAGGGACGGGCGTATTACTCTTCACTCAACACGCTGGGTGAGTTTGTCTTCGTGGACTATATCCGGAATCGCCGCAAGAAATTCTCCGGTGGCAGGTGAGTTAGCGTAATCATCGCGGCATCGGTTCAAACCTCATCGTTTCGCGATTTGCTCCATTCCCAGAACAACTTCCTCCCTTGGCAGCCCCCCTAGTTCAAGGTCCGAGTCCTTTTTCTCGAGCAAACGCTTATAGAACAGCATCCCTTCGGCCCTGTACTCCGGGTTCACCTCGAGAATGTCATACAAAACATTCTCCGCTTTGTCATACCGTCCCATCCGTTCCTGGAAGCCGAGGAGTTTGTCAAGGAGTTCGACGGAAAGTGTATAGCCCTTGAGCTTTTCAAGGACTTCATCAATGGCCCGCACATGGTTGGGCTCGACGGCCTCGTTGGCCCATTCAAGAACGTCCAGGAGCAATGCCAGGGAACGGACATAGAGGAGCACGGACTCCTCCTCTTCGCCCATAAGTGCCCGGACATCGGCCTCTTCTTTCATGAGGATTGCCGCGACATACGACTTTGGCACCGCGACCGTGAGGTCGGAGCCGAAGATCTGCATTATCTGTTTGGGAGAAAGGCGCCGGGCAAGATCCCCGTCGATCCCAAGGAGCGTCTTGCCTGTGGTCTGGATATCCTGCAGCGCTTTGGGAAATTCCATTTTGTTCTTGAGGAAAAGAGTGCGCGCGATCATTTGCGTCAGGATGTTGATCATGCGCATGAAGTAGTCGCGTTCGATCATGAAGGGGCCTCCGAAGCTAGGATAGCATAAAAGGAGCTTTTCCGCAAGTTCTGGAGGAAAGGGGAGGATGGAGGCACCGCGCTTCCCATTTTTTGCCAATTTTCGCCGACTTGAAATTGAGGGTTGTTTTATGCATTTTAGGTCACTACAGTCCCAGCGAAACGTATGTTACTTGTTATCCCCGCCATAGAGATCAAAGGTGGCTGCTGCGTCCAGATGGTTCAGGGAGTGGAAGGGTTCACCTACTCCAGCGATCCGGTGGAAATGGCCAAGCTCTGGAGGAGGGAGAATGCGAAGTCCCTGCACGTCACCGACGTGGACGGAGCGCTCACCGGCCACCTGGTCAATACGGACATCATCAAGCGGATGGTGGCGACGGTCGATATCCCGATCGAGCTCGGCGGCGGGCTGCGGACCTTCGACGATGTGAAGTTCGCCTTCGAGCTCGGAATGTACCGGGTTCTCCTGAGCACGATGGTCATTGAAGACCCTGACGAAGCCCAACGGGTCCTCGACATCTACGGCCAAAGCAAGATCGTGCTGGGCATCGACGCGAAGGATGGGATCGTTGCCATGAAAGGGTGGCAGGAATCCTCCGGCCTGACCGCTCTCACTGTGGCGCTCAATGCGAAGACCATGGGCTTCCGGCGGATCCTGTACACGGACATCCGGACCGACGGCACGCTCCGCGGCGTGAACCTGAGAATCCTGCGTGAGCTGGGTGAGAAAACCGGGATGCGGGTGACATCGTCTGGCGGCATCGCCGGGCTTGACGATCTGTTGAAGATCCAGGAACTCGAGAAATACGGCGTCGATTCGGTGATCGTTGGGCGCGCGCTCTATGAAAACAAGTTCTCATG